>JBBJME010000330.1:0-7095 GCA_037719765.1 Planctomycetaceae bacterium | reverse complement strand
GCGGAGGGGAGGCCGCAGCATCGTGGAAATTGTGGGTGATACGGCGCCTACTCCGCGACACGAGACAATCGTTGCTGCGGCCTGCCGAAGTCGTCGGGCGTGTAAAGGGGTGATCGAAGCCCGCTTCAAAGGAGTGCCTTCGGTCTGACTCCTGTCCGTGGCCGGTCCTGGCGATAAGGACTAGGCTCTGGAGCTCCGGTTCCTGCCGGATCTTCTGAGCGATTCCGAACCTCGCTTGGTAAAAATATTCTGAGTCGCGATAATGGCGTGGAAATCAGAGACTTGTGGTGAGCGGTATTGCGCGACGATGAGTTCGAGATCAGTGGCGGATTGTTGTGTCAAGCGGTTCACAGAGATGATTGCGCGCGAGTACGAGTTGATGACGCCACCCAAGCTTCGAGGTGCAGACGATGGCATCCACACGGATGCAAGTTGCTTCTTCGGGAGGTGCAATGAAATCCGGTGGCAGGTGATCACGGGAGGAATGCGGTCGCTATTCGTTGTAAGGAGTACTCCAGACTCGGCAGATGTGGTCTTGATGCTTTTCCGCCACGATCACGAACTCGTTCAAATATTCGAATTTCAGAGTTTGGATGAACCCGACCGGGTTCCCTATTGGAAGCCGCCTTCTTCTCGGCATGCGTGGCTTCCTTTTCCCGGATCCACCGAACGAAAGTTTGGTAACTGAAAATCGAGATCAATTCCCGTAACTGCACTCCAGTTTGCGTCCAAACTTCAGCAACCGTCGTTTCGCCTGCGGTGTCGCCACCAACCGCTCCGGCAGGCGAGCCCCCAGGATCTTGTTTTCTTCCTTCAGGTAAGCCACCTGTCGAGCCAATTCCTGGCGAGTGACGGACGCCAGCATCGCGAAAATCGGATGCAAAATCGGGTTCATCGTGCTGCCGTGTCTTTCGGTGGCAAACGTAGATAATCACAGGGAATCAGAGGAAAATGGTCTGTAAGTTTCGGCAGACAGGCAAACCGACAATCCGATAAACTTGCACGGTCCCCGTTTTGCCCCCGGTTGTGAAGACAAATCGCAAGTGTATCATACTGCGTGGCGGTTAAAACTTTTCTAAAAACTCAGCCGCCACTGTCTGGTTTGGGCCATCGGTGCGGCCAGGTTCCTCACGAATTCCTGACACATTGTTTTCCTTGTCCCCTCTCCATCATGATAGCTATTCCTCCCAGCGTTCGTACACAGCTCGATCATGCCTCACAATCTCATCTGTTGAAGTTTTGGGATGAGCTGACTCCCTCAGACAAGACTTCCCTGCTGAATCAGATCGGTCGCACCGATCTGCAGGTGCTGAATCAGATCTGGAAGTCGACCATCAGCGACGATGCGCCGGTCGATGCAACTGCACGAATTGAATCGGCCAGAAGTCCTCGTCAGATTGTGCGTCAGCCTCAGACTGACGCCGATCATGCTCGCTGGAAACAGGCAACGCAGCTTGGTGATAGCGAATTGCAGGCGGGGAGTGTCGCGGTGATCACGGTTGCTGGCGGGCAGGGAAGTCGTCTGGGATTTGATCATCCGAAAGGCATGTTTCCAATCGGACCAAAATCGGATCGCACATTGTTTCAAATCTTCGCCGAACAGATTCTTGCGCGGAGGCGAAGACATCTCGCTGCGATTCCATGGCTCATCATGACCAGCGACGCAACTCATGCGGAGACCCTCGAATTCCTGCAACAGCACAAGTATTTCGAACTCGGTCAGGACACGGTGTACCTGTTTCAACAGGGAAGCCTGCCCGCCCTTGATGCGGCGACCGGACGCATTCTGATGAACAGCCGCAGCGAGCTGGCACTTTCGCCCGATGGACACGGCGGCCTGGTGTCGGCGATGGCGAACGCCGGCCTGTTGGACCTGCTGGCTCAACAAAACATTCAGCATGTGTTTTATCATCAGGTCGATAACCCGACAGCGATCCTTTGCGATCCTGCCCTGATCGGATTTCACGTTCAGCAGCGTTCGCAACTGACAACCAACGTGGTGCGCAAGATGAGTCCCACCGAACGCATGGGAGTCCTGGCCGACATCAACGGTCACACAGAGATCGTCGAATACAGTGAACTGACGCCCGAGCAGGCGGCTCGCTGCGATTCCGACGGCGACTGGATCTTCTGGGCCGGCAACACGGCCATTCATGTCTTCGATCGGGATTTTCTGGAACAGTTGGCAGAGGATGGCGGCAAACTTCCACTGCATGTCGCTCGCAAGAACGTCGCGTTCATTGACGATCACGGAGCGTTGATCAAACCGGATGATTCCGCAAAGCCGAACGCAATCAAACTGGAACGCTTCATCTTTGATGCCTTACCGATCGCCGAACGAACGCTGGTGGTCGAAGGCAACCGCATGCGGGAATTCAATCCGGTCAAAAATCGTGACGGTGCAGACTCCCCGGAAACATCCCGCGCCGCATTGTCACGTATCGGACGCGAATGGCTGATGGCGGCCGGACGCGGTGGCTGATCATCGGCCCGTCGAAATCGTCGCCGCAGGCCTGGACAGATGAAATGGCTCAAAAGATTGCGGCGGGGATGGTTAACATTGCTGATTTTGAATGTTGAAATGCAGCGATGATCCGGTCGCAATTCGGCTTTACGCTCGCTGCATTGATGCGAGGCTGGATGTGGCAAATCTGAGTCGCATGGAGTTACCGCTGAAATCCGCGGTAATACAGTCGGCGACGTGCTCAACTGGTACGGCCTGATCGTGCAGGTGCAGACACTTTCCCGGATCGGTCGAAACGAACTTCCCGCCTCAGCAACACAGCGCCGGCGCCTGCAATGGATTTTGATCGCGACGATCATCCTGGTGCAACTGATGCTGTTGGGATTCCGCCTGCTTCAGCAGAATTACTAGCCGCGGCCAGCCCGTTGCATTGCGGCGGTCCAGGCGTCCGTTGTCAGCACTTCTGCTTCTTCCACTAACAGCCGGGGAATGTCTTCCAGAATCGGATAACGCAGTCGGAACTCGGGATTCGTACAGACCAGAGAATCCCCGTCCGGCACAAGGTCACTGTGACACTTCGGGCAAACGAGATAGCTTTTGGATTTTTCGAAATTGAATGTCATGAAATCGTACTCTGCAAAAAGAGACCACTGAGTGGTTAAGCTTCATTCGGTCGCGGCTGATCGTAGCCCGAAGCGTCAGCAAGGGCCTCAAAACATTGCGTCGCTGACACTTCGGGTTAGCGTGGTCCAGCGAAAAAATCTCTTTATAGGCCGCGCAATGTCTATCCTGGTTCAAAAGCCCCGCAGCGCCCGGATATCAGCAAACGTCCGCAGTGAATAATCAATCCCCACATAGTCCAGCGCCGAACACAACGCGCGGACGGCAACGCCCATTCCGTCGGGGCCGCTGAAGCCGCCGAACTGTCCGCCGCCCTTCAGGTGCGGTTCTGTTTCCAGATAGAAGCCTTCGATGCCCAGTTTCTGCAGTCGCTGCTGAATCGCCGGCAGTTGTTCGCGCAGGTCGCGAAAGATCATTTCATGGCCGGAATCTCCGTCAGTACAAGGTACAAAATTCTTCAGGCGATCTTCATCCACTGCCCCTGTCCAGACCAGACTCGAATCAATCCGATAGTCCTTGACGTGCATCCAGCCCAGCCAGGGGATCGTCGCCCGGTATTCTTCATAAACCTGAACGGCGTTCTTATTCTGAGCCGCCACGTTGCCACCGTCGAAGATCAAAACCATCGACGGATGATTCACACGTTGCGCCAGTTCAGCCAGCAGCGGCCCCGTCTCGCCGACAAGATTCGGCTCGATTTCAAGGCCGTACACGAGACCTTCCGTTGCACAGGCTTCTGTGATCGTGCGGATTTGATCGGCTGCCAGGTCCAGATGCTGCTCAGGTCGTGTTCCACGCGGATGGTAGAATGAGAATCCCCGGATCAACTTTGTGTCCAGCGCCTTCGCACAGGCGATTGTGCGGGCGACTTCGCCCTGCATGTATTCGTCGAACGGCACAAACTTATTGTGCGATCCGTCGTCCACATTGAGCAATTTCACTTTGCCGACTCGAGCACCAATACTCGTGACGCAGACGCCATATTCGGCATGCATCTGCTTCAGTTTGTCGATCTTGTCCGGGCTGAGCTCCGTAACGTGTTCGATCTTGCCGTCCCCCGGAACGTCAATAAATCGCGGACTGTAGTTGCGAATTCCGATCGCTGCCAACGCCGTCATTTGTTCAAGCGCCGTACGTCGATTTGCGGCTTCATCCGCGAACGCGCTGATGATTACTGATGGCTTGCTGGCCATGATCTTCTCCGAAGAATGACTAATGGGAAGCGGCATTGTTCTGAGAATGGCACCGTTTCACAAGTGATCGCGATTTCCGTAGCTTGGACATTCATGTCCGAGATCTCGCCAAACCTCGTTCCGTTGCCACAACTGCTGTGCCACAATAATCTTCAGTTCGACCTCGTTTACTGGCTATGCGACGGACATGATGTCCATCCTGCGTAAACTCCACGCGGCAGGTCGCAATTCGACTTTTTCCAGATTCCGTGAAAGATTCACCAGAAACAAGCGTGTGTAGCTGCAACGGGAGGATTTGATGCCGCGTGTGCCTGATACGAAAGCCAGCCTGATTTTGCGACTGCCGTCGGCGGACGATGCGGAAGCGTGGCGGGAATTTGTGTCAATTTACGAGCCGTATACCGATTTGCCGTAGCGGGTTGCAGGATGCGGACATCGCGAACTGGTGCAGAACGTCATGTTGTCAGTCGCCCGAGCTGTCGGACGCTGGCGACCGGATCATCAGCGAGGACGATTTCGCACGTGGCTGTTTCGGATCGCTCGCGATCGCTGTTGGATGTTTTGGCAAAACAACAACGTCAGTGGTTTGCGCCGGCGGCAGCGGCATCTTCGATCTGCTCGATCAGTCAGTGACGACATCGGGTTCGACCGAGCAGCACCTGCGTCTGGAACATCGACGAGAGCTTTTTCGCTGGGCGGCAGATCGCGTAAAGAGCAGTGTCAAAGAAGCGACCTGGAAAGCATTCTGGATGACGGCTGTGGAAGAACGGGCGGCTGAAACTGTGGCGAGCGAACTTGGCCTGACAACAGGTGCCGTCTACATCGCTCGCAGCCGCGTACTCGCGCGTTTGCGCGATGAAGTGCAGAAGTGGGAGGACGACGATGCGATGTAATGAAAGTCGTCTGAAGGTTTTACTCAACGACAGTGAAGACAGCGCGGAATTTCGATCAGCGTCGAATCATGTGGAATCATGTTCACGTTGTCAACAGCGGCTGCTGGTACTGTCGGGCTCTCAAACGCTGCTCCAGGAAGTGCGTGAGACGCTGCAAGCGTGCGGAGAAACCGAACCGTATCATTTTGCATCGCCATCGTCGGTCGTGATTTCCATCGAAGGCAACTCCGATGATGATATCGGTGCCGAATGCGAACCGGTGTCGCTCGCATTTCTGTCACCACCCAGTCACCCAGAAATGCTTGGGCGAATCGGGCGTTACGAAATCGAACGCATGATCGGTTCGGGCGGCATGGGAATCGTATTCAAGGGATTCGACAGCGAACTGCATCGTGTGGTCGCGATCAAAGTACTGAAGCCGCATCTGGCTCACAACGGAGCAGCGCGGCGACGGTTTGCACGGGAAGCACAGTCGGCCGCAGCCGTAGTGCATGAGCATGTGATTCCAATTCACGACGTTTTGACCGATGGCGACACGCCGTATCTGGTGATGCAGTTCGTTCCCGGGCAATCGCTTCAGGCTCGCGTGGATGAGCGAGGCCCCCTGGATGCGAAAGAGGTTCTGCGAATCGCTCGTCAGGCGGCCGCCGGGCTTGCGGCGGCTCATTCTCAGGGTGTCGTGCATCGCGATGTGAAGCCGGCAAATATCCTCCTGGAAGAATCGGTGGATCGTGTCCTGATCTCGGACTTCGGTCTGGCTCGCACGGTGGATGACGCGACGTTGACCAGAACCGGCGTTGTGGCCGGAACGCCGCACTACATGTCGCCGGAACAGGCCAGCGGGCAGCCGGTTGATCAGCGATCCGATCTGTTCAGCCTCGGCAGTTCGATCTATTTCATGTGTACCGGGCGACCACCGTTTCGAGCCGAACATGCACTGGCGATTCTGAATCGTATTTGTAATGACAAGCATCGACCGGTCGATGAAGTGAATAGTGACGTCCCGGCAGAACTTGCTGACCTCGTCGATCGATTGCTTTCGAAAAATCCCGCAGACCGTTTCCGCGACGCGCATGAAGTTGAGCGACAACTGGAATCGATCCTGATTCAACTGCAAAACGGACACCGTTCCAGTCGTATTCGCTGGAGACGAATATGGTTACGATGGCGGAATGTGATCCGCAAGTCCGCGATGGCTGCCGGAGTGATCGGTATCTGCGTACTGATCGGATTCGGATTGGCATTCTGGAACATGCCTGCGGTGCCAACACCGCGCACGGAACCACTGCTCAGGGCTGATTCCATCCAGCTAGAGGGAGAATCACCAAGGCAACAGAAATCACCGTTATCCATCATCACACTGCCGCCGGATACGTTCGAGCAGGATCTGGCAGCAACTCAAAACCTGCTCAATGATATTTCCGTGAACTGGAACACCAGTCCCCTGTCCTCCGAACAGTCAGGCTCGGAATCAAACAGATGGAGCGAACAGGTCAGTGAAATCCTGGAACGCATCAATGAATAGTCCCGAAACAATGCAGCGAGAATTACGCCCCGGCGAGCGGAGTGGCGTGAGCCCTCCGAGGCGTGTGGGTGGAACTCGGTGGGCTGACACCCACCGCTCGCCGAGATAACGCAATGTTGACCGCGTAAAGTATAACCTCAACCTCTCGAAAAGGATCAAACCATGCGAATTCTGAAACTTCTATTCTGTGCTGCCTGCCTGTGCAGCGTCGGTGTGTTTGCAAAGACTGCGTTGACGCAGGAGAGGAATGGCGCCCCATTTGACATGCGGCCTTTTGACGGGCTTGTTGACGGGCCTGTTGACGGGCTTGTTGACGGGCCTGTTGACGGGCCTGTTGACGGGCTTGTTGACGGGCCTGTTGACGGGCCTGTTGACGGGCCTGTTGACGGGCCTGTTGAC
>JBBJME010000329.1:0-7109 GCA_037719765.1 Planctomycetaceae bacterium | reverse complement strand
CACAGCATACGCCTTTCGTCGTTATCTGCAAAAAAATCTCGCCGTGTATCTGCCTGTGATGCCGGAATCGGAACCGCTGGCCAATCCAGAAACCCCGCGGTTGACTGCTCCGCCCGCAGAACTGACTGCGCGCTGGCCGTCCGCCGATCAGTCACTGCTCAACTGCGAAGCGGCAGCACTGGATCGCCTGCCAATCGATCAGGTTGTGAAGGAGGCTGCCATGACAGGTGGCCCGCACGCCGCTCGAAAGCAGTTGGGCAGCTTTCTTGAATCGCGGCTGAGCCGATATGCTGAAGACCGAAATCAGCCCGATGAAGATGCCTCCAGTGGTCTGTCACCCTACCTGCACTTTGGTCACATTTCCGTTCATGAAGTCTTCCAGCAACTTGCGGCACAGGAAGGCTGGTCGATCAACAACCTTGCCGATCCGAAGTCGACGCGCGGCCGTCGGACTGGCTGGTGGGGAATGTCGGAGAATGCAGAATCGTTTCTGGATGAACTTGTGACTTGGCGCGAATTGGGGTTCAACATGTGTTCTCGCCGCCGTGATTTCGATCGCTACGAATCACTGCCGGAGTGGGCTCAGACGACACTCGGAATTCACGAGTCAGATCCGCGCCCTGTCGTCTATTCGTTTGACCAGATGCGTAACGCCGAGACGCACGATCATCTATGGAATGCCGCTCAATATCAGCTGACATCGACAGACCGCATGCACAACTATCTGCGCATGTTGTGGGGCAAGAAGATTCTGGAATGGTCGGAGACACCGCGTGCCGCGCTCGACACCATGATTGAACTCAACAGCCGTTTCGCCGTGGACGGACGCAATCCGAATTCCTATTCCGGAATTTTCTGGGTCCTCGGACGCTACGATCGCGCTTGGGGGCCTGAGCGTCCGATCTTCGGCAAGATTCGTTATATGACGTCAGAAAACACGGCCCGCAAGCTGCAACTGAGCAAATACCTGCAACAGTTTTCACCGCAATAACCACAAACTGGCCGACCCTGGATACTTTGCCGTCATCTCTGGCGAATGACCGTCGCCGTGCTAAACTGTCTGCCGAATGATTTCTATTTGTGGTCTTGATGTAAAAAGGGGTCAGGAACCAATAGTGCTGAGCACCCTTTGGGCCATTTGGCTATTGGTTCCTGACCCCTTTTTAAGCCAAAGCACTTACCTGGATCGTGAACTGTTTTCGAGAGGCGACTTTGATGCGACGTCCCGTACTTTCGTGGTTCTGTGCAGCATTTGCAGGGGCTGCCGGCCTGATGATCCATTGTGCTTCGGCGGGCGATACTCTGGTTTTTGAACCACCCAAACCCGGCGACAACGTCAAGCACATCGTGCTGATTTCAGGCGATGAGGAATATCGGTCGGAAGAAACGATGCCGATGCTGGGCAAGATTCTCAGTCAGAAGCACGGATTCAAATGTACGGTCCTGTTCGCCTTCGGCCCCGACGGCGCTGAATACATCGACTCGAATAATCAAAAAGGCCTGCGCGGACTGGAATCTCTTGATTCTGCTGATCTGATGATCATCGCGACTCGATTCCGTCATCCTGATGCGGAACAGGCAAAACACATCGCCGCCTTTCTGAATGCAGGCAAGCCGGTGATCGGACTGCGGACGGCAACGCACGCGTTTCAGGGCGGTGAAAAAATCGGCGATTCACTGACATTTGATCAGTTCGGTCTTCAGATTCTTGGTGAGCAGTGGGTTTCGCATCACGGGCATCATAAAGTTGAAGGGGCTCGGAGTGTGATAGAACCGGGAGCCGAGCATCACGTGATTCTGCGCGGCGTCTCGGAAATATTTGCGCCGAGCGACGTTTACGGCGTGACCCACCTGACAGACGCGGACACTATTCTGCTTCGTGGAGCGATTACGGAATCTCTGGATCCTGCATCAAAGACGCTCGTCGATGACGCCCGCAACAAACCCATGCAGCCACTCGCATGGTTGCATCCTTACAGCGCTCCCAATGGAAAAGCAGGTCAATCCTTTTGTACAACCGCCGGAGCGTCTGTGGACTTCGTGGACGAAGATCTCCGGAGATTGATTGTCAATGCGGCAATTCATTCGACCGGCGGCAAGGTGCCCGATAAAGCTGACGTGGACTATGTTGATCCGTTTTATCCGACGTTCTTCTGCTTCATCAACGAACCGGATTATTACAAGAATCTGAACATGAAACCTGAAGTCTTCGGCCTCGGCAAAGCTCCTCACCGACCGGATCCTCCCGGGAACCCAGCCTGGCCCTTCCGACCGACGCCGGACAAGAAGTAGCCTGGTGCGTTTTCGACTCTCTGGCCGCCATATGACCGACGTGAGCAAGGGTGGCCTCGCAATCAACGCTGTCCTGTGAAAGAATGTTTTCATGCCTCCTATCAAGGCGTTTCAGGCTTTGCGGCCGGTTCCGGAACTGGCCGCCAAAGTGGCGTCAGTTCCTTACGACGTTGTCAATCGCGACGAAGCGGCAGAGCTGGCGGCGGGCAATCCGCTGAGCTTTCTGCATGTGGTCCGACCGGACATTGACTTTCCCCGCGAAAAGAATCCGTATGAGCCTGATATCTACAAAAGAGCAGCAGAGAACTTTCAAAAACTGATCAGCGATGGTGTCCTGCAGCGCGATCCGGCGAACTGCGTCTATGCCTACCGCCAGATCATGCAGGGCCACTCACAGGTCGGCATCGTCTGCTGCTGCCATATTGATGACTACGAACACAATCTGATCCTGAAGCACGAGAAAACTCGAAAGTCCAAGGAAGACGACCGTACGCATCATGTCCTGGCCTTGAACGCCAATGCGGGCCCCGTGTTTCTGACATATCGCGGCGTCGAACAGATCAACTTCATGGTGGCCGCTGCGACAAAGACCGAGCCGCTGTATGATTTTGTCGCGGCCGATGGGGTGCAGCACACCGTGTGGCGGATTGAAGACGCGCAGCAGTTCGTTGAGGTACTGTCGGCTGTTCCGCACTTTTATATTGCCGACGGCCATCATCGAGCCGCCAGTGCATGGCGCGCGGGGAATGAACTCAGACGAAAACTCCCTGGCGGCGGTACCGGGGAAGAAGAATGCAACTGGTTCCTGTCCGTGCTGTTCCCGTCCAGTCAGCTGCGGATTCTGGCGTACAACCGTGTGCTGAAAGAGATGAATGGTCATACAGTCAGCGATCTTCTGGAAAAACTCGGCGAACTGGGTGAGCTTGCACAAACGGACAGTCTCCGTCCCCGATGCTCCGGGTTCGTTCTGCTTTCTGATTGATAACCGCTGGTGGAAACTCACGATTCCCCCGGATCCATTGTTTGTCAATGATCCGATCAATTCTCTGGACGTTGCCATCCTGGAACGTCTGGTCCTGCATCCGATCTTTGGCATTGAAGACGTCCGCACAGATCCGCGCATCGACTTTGTTGGCGGGATTCGAGGCACTACCGAACTGGAGCGACTTTGCATTCCGGGCACATGGTCCGTCGGAATTTCGATGCATCCGACCACGCTGGAACAACTGATGACTGTCTCCGATGCGGGTGAGATCATGCCGCCGAAGAGTACGTGGTTTGAACCAAAACTTCGCAGCGGATTGCTGGTGCATACGCTGGAGTAGTGGAGACTCGATCCGGAATTTTGTGAGACCATGGCGTGCCGGAACACAGGACTCAAATCCGAGGTCACGAACGAACTCGCCGCGATCATGCGACTGAGTTGACCCAGGACTACGCCGAAGCGATTGCAGAGCTCATTGAGCAAACCGGTGAATGCCGCGTGCGTGACCTGGCAAAACGGTTTGCCGTCAGTCATGTGACGGTCAATCGAGCGATCGCGAGGATGAAACGTGATGGCTTCGTAGACACAGAACCGTATGCTCCAGTCACGCTGACGGACAAAGGCAAGGCACTTGCCGAATTCTCGGAACGGCGACATCGAATCGTATTCCGGTTTCTGACCGCACTTGGAGTCAGCGAACGCACGGCAGCCATCGACAGCGAAGGAATCGAACATCATGTGAGCGAAGAAACACTGAAGCTGATGGAACAGTTCGGTACGAAAAAGCACGGGGATGAGCCGTAACTTGACTGTCCAGGTTGAGATCCCCGGCCCTCGGTTCAGGGAATCAAGCGACGCGAAAATCTCTTTTCAGGAACTGTTGAGATGACTCCTGCCATCAGCCTTCGACGCACTCTGGACAAATCCCTGCTCCCACTCATGGCCCTGAGTCTCGCGTGGTTGATTGTTTCATCGGCCATACCGGCTGACGAGCGTGAAACAACGAGTCACGTTTCCACGATCGCAGGCAATGGCAAGGACGTTACGGTCCCATCGAATGGACCGGCCACCAGCACGGCGATCTCGCAGCCTTTCGGAATCTGCACCGGCCCGGACGGCGCGGTGTATGTCTGCGAAGTCGGTTCGCACCTGATTCGTCGAGTCGATCTGGAGTCCGGAATGATGACCACGGTTGCAGGTTGCGGACGCAAGGGTTACGCGGGCGACGGTGGCCTGGCGGCAGCCGCCGAACTCAACGAACCCTATGAAGTGCGCTTTGACAGCCACGGGAACATGATTTTCGTCGAAATGCAGAATCACGTCGTGCGAAAAGTCGATGCAAAATCGGGAGTGATTTCAACGCTGGCCGGCAATGGCTCTGCCGGTTTTTCGGGAGACAACGGGCCAGCAACTGCCGCGCATCTGAACCAGCCGCATTCCATCGTACTCGACAACAAGGACCGACTCTATCTCTGCGACATCCGCAATCACCGCATCCGAACGGTCGATCCCGCGACCGGAATTATTTCGACTTTTGCCGGGACAGGTGAACGGTCGGCGACGCCGGATCATGCAGGACTGGATGGCACGTCTCTCAACGGCCCGAGAGCACTCGATTTCGACGGACAACATGCGCTCTATCTCGCACTCCGCGAGGGCAATGCGATCTTTCGGATCGATCTTCAGGAACGCACCCTGCAGCATCTGGCGGGAACCGGCAAGAGCGGTTATGCGGGCGATGGCGGCCCTGCGAAAATCGCCCAGTTGGCTGGTCCGAAAGGTGTCAGTTTGTCTAAAGCCGGCGACCTGTACTTCGCCGACACAGAAAGCCATACTGTCCGCGTCCTGCGAAAGTCATCAGGAATTGTGGAAACGTTGATCGGCGACGGCAAGCCCGGCGACGGACCGGATGGCGATCCGAAGCATTGCCGCCTCAACCGGCCGCACGGTGTCTTTGTAACAGCCGACGACTGGCTCTATATCGGCGACAGCAACAACCACCGCGTCCGCCGACTCAGCCTCCTTCAGAGATGAGCAAGACACGGAATGAGCTACATTTACTTTTCAGATCATGTTACAGATGAGTTTGGGTGCGAGGACGGATCAAGGGAATGTAGGATGGACATTCATGTCCGTCGCATGGGCATGAAACACGGTCGAAGCGAACATTATTGTGCCTTGACTGCGGCTCGCCAGTGCAACTGTGCCTGGCAAGAATCTCGGACATGAATGTCCAAGCTACAGAAAATGCAGCTTTGGACCGAGCTTCAGGTACTCGGCCAGTCTCCATTTCACACTCCGGGTTTGGCCACAATGCGTTCAACTGTCGCAGCAGGACGATGCGACTGGCGGTCCTATCGCGAATCCGTCCTTGCAATCAATCGGTCTGAGGCGAGCGGCGATGCCGCGCTGGAATTCCGCCCGGAACGGTAGCAATTGAGCGATCAGGAAGGCATAGTGCGAATTTGCGTCTGACCATCCCGCCGCTCCTCCTGCCCCCGAAGCTCGCTCTATGAAAACACTGCTGGCCCGAATTGTATTGCTTGTCTGTGCATCGAATGCTGTGATCGCCGTGGCTCAGGACCGGGTGCCCGATCCGAATGTCGTTGCCGCATCGAAGGCGATTGCGATGCAGGAAACTGCTGCATGGTCAGATCTGTTCAACGGAAAAGACCTGACCGGCTGGACCGGTGACACCGCTGGCTACGCAGTGCAGGATGGGATCCTGATCTGCAATAAAGGAGGCAAGTCTCTGGCCACGGACAAGGAATACAGCGACTTCGCGTTGCGCTTCGAATTCAAACTCGAAGAAAGCGGCAACAGCGGAATTGGCATTCGCGTCCCCAAAGACGGACATCCGTCACGCGACGGCATGGAGATTCAGATTCTGGATCACGACGGCAAAGCGTATAACGGCGAAGCCGTGATGGCTGATGGCAAGAATCAGAAACTGAGCTGGCTGAAACCGTGGCAGAATCATGGTTCCATTTATGGCATCTATCCCGCAAAAACCGGCTATCTGAAACCTGTCGGCGAATGGAACTCCGAAACGGTCATCGTGATTGAAGATCATATCATGGTGATCGTGAACGGAGCTGTCGTTGTGGATGCATTCCTGGACAACATCACACCGGTTGACGGAAGTCCTCACGCCGGAATGAAGAACAAGCACGGCCACATCGTGCTGGCAGGGCATGACGATCGAGTCGAATTCAGGAAGCTGCAGCTTGCGGATTACTCACCATCTCCCACAAAACCGGCGACGACCGCTGACAACACGCCACCTGCCGGATTCACCGCCTTCTTCAACGGCAAAGATCTGACAGGCTGGAAGGGACTGGCCGATGGCAATGCCAACAGTCGGCGAGCCCTGACCGGCCAGGCTTTGACGGACAAACAGGCCGAAGCGGACGCATTGATGAAAGAGCACTGGACTGTCGCAGACGGCATTCTCATCTACGACGGAAAGGGGGACAGCCTTTGTACTTCAAAAGACTACGGCGATTTTGAATTCTACGTTGACTGGAAGATTCCTGCCGGAGCAGACTCCGGCATCTATCTGCGTGGCACACCGCAGATTCAGATCTGGGATCCCTGGGACGCGCGAGTGCCGGCCGGGCAACCCAATCCGACTCTGCCTGAGGAATGGGTCGCACAGTACGCCGACGGACGCAATCTTGGTTCCGGCGGACTGTGGAATAATCGCCGCTGGCGAAATGCACCCACATCGCTGGCGGATAAAAAACCGGGCGAATGGAATCGATTCCTGATCCGAATGGTCGGCGACAAAGTGACCATCTGGCTCAATGACAAACTGGTTGTGGATCGTGTC
>JBBJME010000110.1:0-21950 GCA_037719765.1 Planctomycetaceae bacterium | reverse complement strand
GATCATCGAATCCATTGAAGCAGCCTTAATCCAGGATCATTTTCCGGCCAACCTGAACACGACAGTGTAGGAAGGCAACGTTGCTGGAATCGCGTGTAGCGCGTTTTGAAATGGAAATTTGCTGTTCAAAATCGTGAACGCGCCACTACTTGTTCAGCAGCAGGCGGCCATTGCGAGTTGCGCGAAGCCTGTATCGCTGGCCTTCGTGTTCGATGATGACTTCTGTCGTGCCTCCAGCGATTTCGCTGAACAACACGATTCGCTGTAGATCGCAATCCCGTAAGGTGACGTCGCCGGTGTCGGTAGGGACGATCGAGTCGGGACTCGCATTACTGGCTGTTTTCGCCTGTTCGCCGCCATGCAAATTTGTTGATACTTCTCCGTTCACGCAATGTACCTGTTTCAGACAATTTCAGAATTCGGGATTCTGCAGACGATCCCGTTGACATGTGATTGACGGTCGCTATTATGTTGCGACTGAGTCTCAATTTCAATGCTTCGGTGCTCCAGCCAGCCTGATTCCTGCAGATTTATGCAAGATGCCAGCCATGCTCGGGTAACGGAATTGCCAGCTCAGCAGATGTGTTTGGCCCGGATGCAGTTGCACTGCTCCGATTGTTTGGCCTCCCCCGACTGCTCTGCTCAAACCGAAGAAAAGGCAAATCATGAAAAAGTTGTCCCTCAGAAGCAACGTGCGAGGATTTACGCTTATCGAATGGTTGGTTGTGATTGCGATCATCGCCATCCTGATCGCATTGCTGCTGCCAGCCGTTCAGGCTGCCCGCGAAGCCGCTCGGCGGACGCAGTGCAAGAACAACCTCAAGCAGTTAGGACTGGCTCTGCACAACTACCATGATGTTCACACAGTGTTTCCCCCGGGTGGAACGTACCTGGCGGCGACCATTCAGCCCGCTGGCTGGTCGATACAGGCGCGACTGCTGCCGTATATTGAACAGGCAAATCTGACAAGTCTGATCGACTTCAGCAGAAGTTACTCGGTTCAGCCTGCGGTCACTCCGATTCGTATTTCGACATTGATGTGCCCCAGCGAAATTAACGACAAAGCATACGTGGATGGAGCGTTGACGTACTGGCCAGTGAGTTACGCCGCCAATTACGGAGAGTGGTTTCTGTGGAATCCAGTCAGTGGCCAGTTTGGTACGGGTGCCTTTGGTCCGAATGCCAGATCCGGGATGCGAGACTTTACGGACGGAACGAGCAATACACTCGCGATGGCCGAAGTGAAAGCGTTTCAGTATTACCTGCGTGATGTCGGTCCGGTTGCAAATCCGCCCGTTCCCAACGATCCAGCTGCGGTCAGTAGTCTTGGCGGGACGTTAAAGAATTCCGGTCATGCTGAGTGGGTTGACAGCCGCAGCAACCAGACAAGTTTCACCACGACGTTTACGCCGAACACCAAAGTGCCTCACAACGATGGTGGCACTATTCGAGACATTGACTGGGTGAATATCCGCGAAGGCAACAATGCGACGGAATCCACATACGGTGTGATGACATCACGCAGTTTCCATACAGGGATTGTTCAGGGGCTGCTCGTCGATGGTTCAGTGCGAGGATTCTCGGACAATATCGATCGAGGACTCTGGCGCAGTGCGGGAACGCGTGGCGGTGGTGAAGTGGCCGGAGAGTTCTGATGCCGCTGGAACAAGTGAGATTTCAGGCATCCGCTGGGTTGTGGCAAAGGTGAAGAAAGCCGGTTTGTTCTGATTCCCAACGATTACGTTTTTCTCGTTTTGACCATACCGCCGTATTTCAAGTTGGAGGCGATGCAGAAGATGTCCAAAACCCTGTGCGAAATGAAAAAGCAGCTCAAATCGGATTTTGACACCTACAAACGTTTGGTCTGCAACCCGTCTCATGTTTGCACAAGATGTGGTCGCGCAGCGAATGACAAAACGCTGTTGTGCAAGCCGGAGAAGTTGAAGGATTGACACGGCAACCTGCTCACGAGATCCGGATGAAGCGAGGCTCCCGCTGCCGCTTGCCTCGCTCATGAATTTCGGTTCTCTGCTCGCCTTTGGGTTGCGGGCGAAGCCCGCGCTATGAGAAATGGGTCGCCGATGCCCGGAAGTTCGGAAAATCCGGAAAATCCTCTCATGGATGGCGTATCCTGAGCAACCTGTGCTTGTTTCTCATCCTGCGCGGCGCCACGATGCGGTTTTCGGGGTTCAATTTCCCATGTAACCCCGAATTCGATCGCATTGTGAAAAGCCAAATCATGTCCGACATCTTTATCGAATGGGATCGTGACCGCTTGGTTGTTGCGCGCGGGCGAATCGACGGCAATCGTGTCGAGATCACAGAATCCCGGATTATTGATCGCCCCGCCGACGCCGCCGATATGCTGTCGGTCGTGGATCAGTTGAAGCAATTTACTGGCGGCATGACAGGCAAGAACCGTCCACAGGTTGCGGTCGTATTCCCGCGACAATTCGTCACTATTCATCGGATTCAATTGCCACAGGTCACCGATGCTGAGTTGCCTGATATGGTTCGCCTGCAGGCGACGATGCGACTGACCGTTCCTCTCGAATCCGTGAGCATGGATTTTGCACCGCTCCCTGTCATTGCCGGCAGCATGACCCGCGACGTACTGCTCGTCACGGCGCCCAATGATCAGGTGTCGCAAGCCCGTCGAACACTCAGTGAAGCCGGGCTTGAATTCAAAGAACTTCGCGTCAGTGCATTCTGCCTGGCTCAGGCTGCCGCTCAGGCCGGGGTTTTGACGGAAAGTACAGAGGCTTCATTCGTCGATGTCATCGTACTGATGCGTCGGGATTTTATCGAAGTCACATTTCTCCGCGGTACAGCTGTGCTGTATTCGCACAGTGGAAGTTCATGGTCGACTGCCGACGCGATCGAACGAACGCTGCGATCGGAACTCACCCGCGCCCGCATGTCGGCTGCAGAGTCGCTTGGCGATCACAGGATCCGACGCATTCTGCTGATCGGATCAGCAGATGCCACGAGTGCTGTCTCAGACCAAATGGCTTCGCGGTTCGACTCGGCCACGATCGAACGTATTGATCCGGCGACCTCGCTGGTGCATGGCAAACTGACAGAAGGCATCACCGCCACTGATGTGGTCGCCCTTTCGGGAGCCATTCAGGGCGATATCAAAGCAACCGTCGCCGCTGTCGACCTGATCAACCCGCGTAAGCCTCCGGAAAAGAAGGACTATCGCCGGATCGCGGCGCTGGGCGGTACGCTGGCAGCTCTGCTCCTTTTCGCCGCTGTGTACTTCTGGCGACAGAGTCAGATGAATGAACTGTCGGCAAAGAAGGACTTATTGATGGTGTCGAACAATGCCATCAAACAGGAACTCGCAGAGGGTGAATCAGAACTCAATCAGGCTGGCAGAATTGGCGAATGGGTGGAGCGCGATATTGAATGGCTGGATGAAATCGTACGCCTGCAGGCCGTGCTGCCCAAAACCGATCGGTTCTTTATCGACAATTTTCAGTTTTCGACAATACAGAAGAACGGCACGGGAATCATCAAGCTGGAAGGCTATGCCAAATCAACCGCCGACATTGAAGAAATCGGTCGAGTGCTTTCGGTAGCCGGTTACGGCGTCAAACCGTATAGCCCGACGCTTTCCCCTGCCAGCGCCGCACCGGATTATGCCATTAAGGTCGTGCTGGAACTTGCATTACCGGAGGTTAAGGAAGATCAGTCTTCGTGACGGGATCGTGCATGTGACAAACGCTGCAAATCAACGGAAGAAGTAATGGACGATCAGAAACGAACGAAAATTCTAGCTGGCGGACTGGCTCTGGTCATCCTTTTTTTCCTGCTGCGCAATAAAGCTGACAGTTGGTTGCGCGGACCAATTCGCACGCTGCAAACGGAAGTGGCGGCGGCTGAAGAATCAGCAGTGACTCTTGAAGCAGAGGCAATTCAACTGAAGGTTGCTAAACGCAATCTGGAAGACTGGAAGTCCATCAGTCTGCCACCGGATGTGGACAATGCACAAAGACTTTATCGTGAATGGGTTCAGACACTGGCTGAAGAGTGTGGTTTCAGCCGCCTTGATGTGATCCCGGCCTCCAAATCCACCCAGAAGGAATACAGCACGGTTGCCGTCGAAGTCCGCCGCGGCGAGACTGACCTGCAGGGACTGACGCGATTCCTGTACCTGTTTGATCAGGCTGACGTGCTGCATCGAATTTCGTCTCTGACAATCAATAGCCCCAGCCCGAAAGGCAATCCGCGTCTGACGATTTCGTTTACCGCGGAAGGCATGAGTGCCGCTGGAACAGAAGACCATCAGGAATTGCTGGCCCGTACGTCACTCACGACCGCTGTCCTCGATACGGACACAGCACTCGCGGTTGCACCGAGTGACCTTTTCCCGACCGCAGAATCACCGGAAGAATTTGAACCGTTTGTGGTACGTATCGATCGCGAATTGTTGAGAGTCGAAGCCGTCACAGAAACCGGTTGGCAGGTGGCACGTGGTGCCGAAGGAACTCAGGCGGCGCCCCACGATGCGAATGCCATCATTGAATTGTTTCCGGTGGCATGGGATCGCATGGAGAAAACGCAGGAGCAGTACGCTGCGTTCGTGAAAGCGTCACCGTTTGTGATTCCTTCGCCACCCAAAAAGTTCACACCGCGGATAACGGGCGCTTCTGACAAGACGATCAAGCCGGGTGAAGAGGTCAAGTTCACAGCGAAAGCAGATGGGCTCGATCCTGAATTCGGAGCCGCTCAGTTTGCCCTGTCGGATGCCGCCGATGGGATGACAATTGATGCAACATCCGGTGAATTCCTGTGGAAATCCGTCGCAGAACTGGCTCCCGGCGAATACACAGCCACCCTGGTGATGACGCAGGAAAAGAATGCCGATATCAAAGTGGACTCCAAACTGAAAATCACGATCAAACAGCCAAATACTGAACCGAAAATCACGCTGTCCGACTCAGCCATCGTGGTTCTTGGAAAAGAATTCACTGCCACCGCAAAAGCCTCGGATGACGATGCAGCGGACGCGTTGAAGTTTTCACTCGGCAGCGGTTCTCCGGAAGGACTGACAGTCGATCCCTCGACCGGTCAGCTCAAATGGACACCGCCAAAGACGTTTACGCCCGGTAAATATGACGTCGAAGTCAAAGTGACCGACAGTGGTACGGAACCGAAATCCGCTGCGGCAAAGATCACACTGGACGTGCAGGACGATTTTGCGTCGCTCACAATCCTGTCCGGAATTGTCGGCAAAGACGGTGTGCGGTACGCCTGGTTTCGCAACAAGGCGACAGACAAAGTGAGTCCGCTCAAGGAAGGCGACAAGCTCATCATTTCTGATGTCTCCGCTGAGATTATTTCCATCTCGGATCGTTATGTCACAATGAAAGACGGGGAAGGACTTTGGAAACTGAAACTGGGCGAGGGCTTGCGTCAACGCCTGCTGATCGAAGCTGCGGAGAAAACCGCTGCGCCGGTAACGCCTGCTGTTGAATCGCCTGTCCCGGAAACGCCCGCGCCTGCAGCGCCCGCCACTGAGACGCCAGCTCCTGTAACGCCCACAGTTGAATCGCCTGCGCCGGGAATGCCGGTCCCGGAATCTCCTGCTCCGGTAGCGCCGTGACGGATCTCAGATTGCAAGCCGACGGTTCCTGTCCTCCGTCAGGTCATTATTCGTCGAAATCGAGTTCATCATCCGCAAGGTCGTCGTCAACGTCTTCATCCGTCAACTCAAATCGACCTGATTGCCAGACGGCTCCAGGGACGTCGGTGTAAGATTCTTCGCTTTCCATGATTTCCTGCACGAGTGCCGGGAGCTGGTAACACAGCGCCTGAAAACGAAGTGCAACTTCGCGGGCGACGTCTTCCGATTCGGCGAGCACTCCCCATTCTGTGATATATGTTGTCCAGTTTTCCTGCCCGCTGAGTCGTTCCGGATCATCGTTCCACGTTTCATCCAGCGGCTGGTGCACCAGACATCGATACAGCCGTACATTTTCAATCGGTTTCTGTTCAGTGGATTCGCGCCGCCACTGGAACCAGAAATCCGGCATCAGGCCCGATCGCAGCAACCGCGATTCCACTCGGGCCACCAGTGCCTCGTCATTCCATACTTCTTCGGCCACCACACACAGGCGTTGCAGGAGTTCTGCGATCCCGGTTGAAGACAGGAAATCGATCTCAAACAACGGCGTTTCCATGGCAGTTGCGAGATGCGGCTGAGCGCCAGGCACGTCGCCCAGTCGAGCCTTTGCTGCCGCTCGCATCAGTTCCAGGTGCCAGCCAGTCGATTCGGCAAGAAGTTCTTCCAGATCCATGCACTCCAGGCAGTGTTTAAAATCACCCTGTTCATAGTGACAGACGCCCCGATAGTAATATGTCCACAGATTCGGACCGGCCAGTTGTTCAAATTTATCAAGGTATGTCAGCGTGGCATCGTACTGCTTCAGCCTGAACGCCAGCATCGCTGCGTCAAACGCGACCTGCGAGTCACTACTGCCCTCGCGCAGACTCACGTCCAGTACATGCAATGCGTCGCGCGGGCGATCGGTATTCGAATAGAGATCCGCCAGTCGCCGCACGATGTTGCCATCAACTCGATCCAGGCGAAACGCTCTGGCAAAGCAGCGTTCCGCCTCACCTTGATTGTCCTCAGCCGCAAAATGATCTCCCGCCCGCAGAAAGTTACGTGGCTTCGTGGCGTCCAGTTCCAGGGACTTGCGAAATAACTGCTCTGTACGTTCGGTTGTGATCTTTTCCGCAAGCGATTCATTTTGACAGCCTCTCAGAGCATCGCCAAGCACTCCGAGCACCGACAACGCGACCGCGTTGCTGCGATGCGGTGCGGCCAGGGCGTTGGCCCATTTCCAGACCGCCTCGCCATCGTCACCCGCTCCGACCAGATACCCCATCAGATGCAGCAGTCCGCAGGCATCTTCCTGATGAGTCGCCTCATCCGGACCAATGGCCAGAATATCCGCCCGGATACTGTCGAACTTTTCCTGCGTCGGTTCCTGCATCAGGTCATTCATACGCATCCTGAACGATTCGATCTGTTTCGACAACGGCGTCGCTGTCTGCCCAGGTTCTTCCGGAGACATTTCGCTGTCGTCATCGGTCAGCGGCGGCGTCACAGCACTTGCTGTTGGCGTATTGGGCGTTCCCGCACGCCGCGGTTCAGCAGCAATCGCCAGCGGTGATGGCGCATCGGTGTCAAGCAGCAACTGCAGTCGCCGCAATGTCAGATAGTCGTTTGCAGATCGAGCCCGTTGATCCAGTTGCCGCGCCAGAGTCTCTGCCTGCTTCTGTTGTCCCGACAACCGTTTGACGGCGATCAGTCGCAACCGTGTTTCAAACCACAGGTGCGTGCCGCTGCATTTCTGCAGTCGCCGATCCCAGTGACTCAACAACTGAGATGCCTCATCCCAGTTTTCCTGCTGCACCGCCCGCAACGCTGCATTCAGGTCGAGTGCATGTTCAAAGACCGGACACTCTTCCGCGGTCGGCATGTGAATGAATTCCGGATCGGCTTCGATGGCCGACGGCAATCCTGCCGCCAGTCGAATCGTATCCCGTGCCATCAGTGTGCGCATTCGTGATTCAAACTTAAGCGACACGGCTTCACTCTGAGTAAACTCCAGAGCACGATCCATGGTGGTCAGCGCTTCGTCGAAGCGTCCGTGCAGGGCTGCCAGCCATGCCAGCTTGCTGGTCGCCAGCCAGCGGCGGTCGCCGCGATCAGACCACGCACCTTCCTGCTCCATTACCAGCCGACATTGATGCCCGGCGATGTCAGCGTCATCCGCAGCCAGATACACGTCACAGGCGTATTCACGAAAACAACTGACACAGCCGATCTTGCCCGTCCTTCGACAAATCTGAATTCCATCTGTGATGCAGGCGTGCATCCCGTCTGAGTTGTATCCCTCCAGTTGACCGGTCGCCTCAGCCAGGTTTTCATACGCGCAGGAACTCATCGAATACACAAGATAGTCATACTGTTCTCGTGAGAAATCCGACTGAATCTGTCGCACCTGCTCTTCGTTTTCCAGAATCGCGATCAACTCGATCGCACGCTCGCGCATCGTCTGGAATTCGAACAAATACTGCGCCTGATCCATCTGAAAAAAAGTGCCCAGCACATATGCGTGAGCTCGATGTTCGACCCTCCCGCGTCGACGCAGTTCTCCGTACAGCCGGGAAGAGCTGGAAAACTGGCATTTGGGAATCAAATCTCCCGCACGTTCCTGAAGTTCCTGCAGTTGCTGATCAATCTGTGATTCGTCATTTGATGCCATGATCAAAACTCCTGAATCCCAATGTCCAATTCCAAATGACCAAAGAATCGCAGGGACAACCTGAAATTTGCGATTCATTGGTCATTGGAATTTCGTCATTGGTCATTCCCCCACAATGCATCGGCGATCCAGTCCAGATCTTCTATCTGCACGTCCGCCGCTTCTTTCCCGCGTCCGGCACCGGCTGAGTTGAGTGCATTTGTCACCAGCAGACGCAGCACGCTCGCCAGGGGACTGCGCACTCCCTGACTCAATGCCCGCTGCACCAGCCGATGTTCACGATTCAGGATCACCTCGTTCTGTCCCGTTGGAGCCTGGCGAAAATGCGCGTCAATCAGACGCTGGAAACCCTTCGGAATATCTCCATCCCGGCGAAGATCTTCAAATGTCTGCGCGAGTTCGTAGCGTTCATTCAGAAAAGCGACGACCGGCAAACTCTTGTCAAACGAAGCCATCAGCACCCGCGCCTTTGTAGAACGGAAAAAGTCCGCCCATGCCGGCGGTACATCTTCCAGCTCATTCATGCCCATGACCGAATCGGCAAAGTTGGCTGAGGAGGGCGTTGCCGGGCGGAGATCGATTTCTCGTTCCGGATGATCAGAAATCATTGCCGCCAGCAGGTTCTCTTCAAAGCTACGAAATACGTGCACGCACGGCACAGGATTCGATGCAAACACATCATCCAGATATCGTTCCTGACGGCGATCCGCGTTGTACCAAATGACAAACTCCGCATTGGATTCGTGCAACCCGTCGGCCATACTTTTCTGCAGCAGTTCATCAAACAGCAGGGCTCCGCGCGAGGTCCGAAACCGATACACTTTCGCCAGCAGTTCGCGCAGCCGAGGTTCCGCCAGGGCAGCTCCGGCCAATAAGTAGCGATGCCAGTTCACAATCGCTTCCAGGCGCGAAGGTTCCTCATCCGCCAGCTGCTCGAGGTGCATGAAGAGGAATTCATTCAGCGTCGAACGCACGATCTGAAAGCGGTCATCACGGACAAGATCTTCCCGGCTGGCTGTCGGCGAACAATCTTCCAGTTCAAGCACACCACGCAGGAACGTGGCCCACGGCGGCAACAGATCTCTCACGCGTCGCGAAATCACCATGCGACGCACGGTGACGGCGACCGTGGAGTCGTCCGCAAAGCCTGGCGTTCGCTGAGGTGAAATGTACAGCGCACCGGCGATGGACGCGGGCTTTTCGACGCGGATCGGAATCACATCCAGCGGCGATTCACTGAAGTAATTCGCGAGTTCCAGTTCCAGTGCTTCAGGATCCGGGGTTGGATCAAACCACGCGACGTGAATGACATTCACCCGCGCCGAACTGCCGTTGAGGTGAATGGGCACTGTGAGGAAATCGGCGTATTCCCGGATCGCGGCCTCAAGCGGTTCCACAGATTCAGACATGACGCGAAACTGCGGTTTCAGATACAGACGCACGGACGTACCGACTTTGGTTCGATCACTGGACGACAACTCGATATTTGTCCCCGGCCCGGCTTCCCAGCGAATGCCCTCGGCCCAGTCTTCACGACGACTTTCCACGACAAGGCGATCAGCCAGCATAAAGGCGCTGAAGAGTCCGATGCCGAACTGACCAATCAGATGGTCACCGTCACCGTTGATAGCCTCACGCTGCTCATCACTGCCCCGACCTTTGAGCAGTCCGGTGATGCCGATTCCCAGGGTTCCAAGAAACTGTTCGGCATCGTCGGCATTCAGCCCGATTCCGTCATCGGAGAAGGTCAGAGTCCCATCGCCCGCGTTCTGCTGAATGTCGATCCGGCCATGAAACGAAAGATCACGACTGCGGCGGCGCATAATGGCGTCGTGAGCATTCTGAATCAGCTCCCGAATCGGCGTATCCACCCGACTGTACAGCGACGATCCCATGATCTCGATGACGCCGGCAATATCCACCCGAAACGGAATCTGACGAGTCCACACGCTCCGCACCTCACGCTGCCTGCACCGACACAACCGACAATTCCCATTGACGGTTGGTCATCTGAGTCGTCGTCAGACATCCGTTCCGCCATAACAGGCCGCAGCGTAGCAGCAATCTCCGCACAGTTCACGTGAGTTGTGAATCCATGTTTTTGGAGCTTGCGCGTTCCCGTACGATGGACATTCATGTCCGTCGCATGGCCAGGAAATGCCCGCCAAGTTGATACTACAAAGGTAATTCCCAAAGCACCTGCCGCAATCCGCGCCGGCAGCGTAGGAGACGTGCGACGGAAGGATGACTGTGCCGATGCCCCAGAAGTCATTTGCCGACCACTTTTTCCAGAAACTGCGGCAAATAATTTCGCCACAGCTTCCATTCGTGACCACCATCAGACTTCAGGTAATCATGCTTCACGCCGGCGGTTCGCAACTGCTCGACGAACTTGTCATTTCGTTCCAGCAGGAAGTCCTTGTCGCCGATCGGAATCCACAGATGTTTCAAGGAGTTTGCGGCAGGTTCAGAGCCAGCCAGAGATGGATATTGTTGCAGCAGCGCTGGTGTCTCCAACTGCGGAGTCGCAGCACTGAACGCTCCAATCGAGGAAAACCTTTCGATATTCTTCAGTCCTGTATCCAGTGCATGACCACCTCCCATCGACAAGCCGACGATCGATAGTCCGGCGGAGTCGGTTCTGACAGGGAATCCCTGCTCAATGTACGGAAGCAGATCCTTCACGATGTCTTTTTCGTAAAGATCGTTGTTGCGCTGAAAGTAATCGTCGGGGCGTTCGCTGAGCTGCAGGGGTGCGGGATGACCGTATGGCATGACGATGATCACGGGTTCAATACGGCCTGCCGCAATCAGGTTGTCCGCAATCAGGTGAGCCCGACCGACGTCGGTCCATGCCGTTTCATCGTCTCCGTAGCCGTGCAACAACACGACCGTTGGATATTTCGTATCATCTGACACTTCGTATCCAGTTGGCGTATAGATCATTACAGGGCGAGAATGCCCCACGCTCACGGATGGATAGATCATACGACGGATTGTCCCGTGCGGCACATCAGCAAACTCAGTCAACAGTGGCGGCGTTCCAGGAATTTCCACCATACTTGCCAGCGTTAGCCATTTTTTGACCCAACGATTTGATGGATCAATCATATCCGTGCCGTCCACCTTGAATGTATAGTCGTAGATCTGCGGTGCCAAAGGTTCGCTGGTTCCTTCCCAGACTCCTTTGTCATTCTTTGTCATTGGCAGTTTCTGCCCGGCCAGAGACACCTCCACCTCAGCCGCTTTCGCCGCCCTCAGCCGCAGTGTGACTCGACCATCGCTGTGAACTTCGGGGGACAAAAGACTTTGTGCAACAGCATCTGACATCAGGCAACCTGTGGCCATAAGAATTGTGGCGATGGAAAACATGACTCGACGAAGTTGATAGAACAGCACGAGATTTGAACTCCGGGAATAAAGATTTGTCGCAGTGAGATTGTGCAGGGAACCTCTGGGTGGCGGAGTATTCGAAACGGAGCAAAAGCTCTTTGAGCCACGCGGCATTCTTCTTCGGATGGCGATTGACAGGAATGCGAGTCGCGGAGCGACGTCGCCTACGTAGCTCAGTCGCTCCGCGACTGAGATTCAGAGGTGCACCCGACGCTTTTCTGAAAACCGTTGATCCCCTGTTCCAGCACCGGCAATTCAGTCTGTCTCGGTCTACCGCAGATGCGTGTCTGCAAACTTCAAATACTGTTCCCAGTCGTAGTCGGTCACATCATGTTTTCCAGTACGCATGTGGTATGCAACATCAACCTGCACGGGCGAATCGACTACTGGCATCTTATCGGATTCAAAGACCTTCTTCCCAAACAATTGGAATGCAGGACCGGCGTGAAAAAGTCCCAGATATTCACCATAGGGATCGGCCCAGGTATCTTCTTCGGCACTCGCCACATACACAGGCCGCGGTGCACTTAGAGCAATCAGCATGTGACTGTCCACCGGCATTGCCGCTTCGTTATTGTTGTACTTGCGATGGTTGATACAGAACCAGTGAGGGAACGACGTATTGATCCGATTGACAGTCTCACCAAAAACTCGTTTATCCAGCGCCGCGCCGCCACACCCGGATTCGTTGGCGATCACCATGGCGAATCTCTGATCCGTCGCACCAGCCCAAAGCGATGTCTTACCCAGTCGTGAATGTCCGAAGACCGCCACCTTCTTTGCATCGATCGCCTTGTCGGATTCAAGCACATCGAGCGCGCGACTCAAACCCCAGGCCCAGGCACTGATGGAACCACCCGCATTGCCCGCGCGCTGAGCATCACCTTTTTCGAAGAGCGAATGGATGCCGTTCTTGAATCCATCATCGAAGTCCGGATCGACATCTCCGTAATAGATCGTGACCAGTCCGTAGCCACGACTGATGATCGATGACACAGCCCACCGACTGGCTTCTGAGTCGCGGGAAGCCTCCGTTGCCTTATTGTCTTCGATGCCCAGATCCTTATTGTTTCGCATCCATGAATCTGTCAGATGAATGCGAGGATCTTTTTCAACCGCATGATTACCATTAAAATTGTATCCCAAAAATGCGGGAACTGGCGTTGTGGCATTGGCAGGCGTGTAGATCAACAGGTCCATTTGCGGCCCGTTGTCGTCGTCCGAAAAGAACACCGTCACTTCGCGACGCAGCGCCTTGCCGTCCAACGCGTCCGTCACAGATGAGCGAACTTTCGAGCGGAGCGGAATCTTTCCCGCTGGCAAAGTCCCGAACACATGCTCTTCGAACAACCGAAGCAGCTCGGGGCGACGTTTCGCATTCCAGGCATCTGCAGAATCGACCATCGTGCCGTCTTCACACTTCAACAGCTCCGGCAGGATATACGAAGGCACTTTGGATTCGTCATAGTTGAATTCTTCCGCTTGTAACATCAATGGACTCCGGAAGTTAGCCAGCAGAAGCCAGAAGGCAAAGACCAGCGATGATCGAAGGCGGTTGCGTGGATCAATTCTACCAAACATATGCGATTTCTCCGGCGGGAACGGTCGATTCGAGTGTGGGGATGCAGTGGATGTTCCGCATCATGGCGAAATTCTGCAAGAACTCAATCTATTGAGAGTCCTGCATGTCGTCCGTGCGAAAACAGTGTCGCAAGGTGGTCACTATAATTCGACCTCGATATCATAACGACGTTGGGACCTCGGAATCACAGTCGCGGAGCGTCTGAGCTACGTAGGCGATGTCGCTCCGCGACTCGCATTCCCTGTGACGCTCGACCGAAAGCAACGCCCGGTGGATTGTCTGTACAATTTTGAAACACTGGCGGGTCCGGATGAGTGCTGGAAATGTCTGGCACTAGCGCTCGGCACTCAGGGCTTAAAGGTTTATCATGTCGTTCAAGTGTGTTTATGATTTTGATGTCGTTGTGGTGGGTGCCGGTCATGCGGGAACTGAAGCCGCTCTGGCTTCAGCGCGGATCGGGGCGAAGACGGCGCTGCTGACAATGAATTGCGACACTGTCGCGCAGATGAGCTGCAATCCGGCGATCGGGGGAATTGCCAAGGGGCAGATTGTCCGCGAAATCGATGCGCTCGGCGGCGAAATGGGCCGCGTGATTGATGCCACCGGGATTCATTTTCGGATGCTCAACAGCGGCAAAGGGCCAGCCATGCACAGTCCGCGGGCTCAGGCGGACAAAAAGGCATATCAGTTCGAAATGAAGAATCGGGTCGAGCAGCAGGAAAATCTGACGCTCTGTCAGGAGACTGTCGAATCAATCGAAACCGACAGCGGCAGGATCACTGGCATTCGCGTGGCCGGCGATGCATTCTACCGAGCCCGCGGTAGTGATCCTGACGACCGGCACGTTTCTCAAAGCCATCATGCACACGGGTGAATTGAAAGCAGAAGGCGGGCGAGCTGGTGACAAGGCATCGCATGGAGTGTCAGGAGCTTTGACGTCTCTGGGCTTTGAGCTTCGACGTTTCAAAACCGGCACTCCAGCACGACTGAATGGTCGCACGATCGATTTTTCCCGCTGCGAACCTCAGCCTGGCGACGAATGCCCGGAACCGTTTTCGTTCATGAATGATCGGATCGAGCAGTCTCAGATCCATTGTTATCTGACAAGTACCACGCACGAGATTCACGAAATCATCCGCGCCAACCTGCATCGCGCCCCGATGTATTCGGGACAGATTCAGTCCACCGGACCGCGTTACTGCCCATCGATCGAAGACAAAGTCGTGCGGTTTGCAGATAAGACATCGCATCAGATTTTTCTGGAACCGGAAGGCCGCAACACTCAGGAAGTGTACTGTAACGGCATCTCCACCAGTCTGCCGCGCGATGTGCAGGATGAGATCGTGCGTCGAATTCCGGGCTGCGAAAAAGCGCAGATCATGCGGTACGGTTACGCCGTCGAATATGACTTTGCACCGCCAACGCAACTGTATCCGACGATGGAAACGCGACGTGTGGAAGGACTGTACTTCGCGGGTCAGATCAATGGCACCACGGGTTATGAGGAAGCGGCCGGACAGGGTCTGATGGCTGGTCTCAACGCGGCGTTGAAAATTCAGGGCAAGGGGCCGTTCGTCCTGGATCGCAGCCAGGCTTATCTCGGCGTGCTGATTGACGATCTCGTGACCAAGGGCGTCGATGAACCCTATCGCATGTTCACGTCGCGTGCCGAATACCGCCTGTTGTTGCGACAGGACAATGCCGATCGCCGATTGACGCCGCTGGGAATCCAGATCGGCAGCGTTTGTTCCGCACGTACGGAACGCTTCCGCCGTTACGAAGAGAATCTTCAGCAAGGATTTGCAGCGATGAGCAAGCTGCGGTCGCTGGGTGCGACTCTGGAAGAATGGCTCCGCCGCAACACGATCACCTGGGACGAAGTCTTCCAGCAGTTCCCACAACTGGCAGAACTGAATCTGTCAGTCAATACGCGGCGACAAATGATGGTCGAAGCGCAGTATGCCGGCTATGTCCGGCGTCAGGAGACCGACATCGCTCGACTGCAAAAAGTCGATTCTGTGAAGATACCGGATATCTTCGACTATCTGGCCGTACCACAACTCCGTCACGAAGCCAAAGAAAAGCTCAGCCGCCTGCGTCCCGTCACCGTGGGCCAGGCCAGCCGTGTGAGCGGTATCACACCGGCAGACATCGCGATCCTGATGTTCTATCTGAAACCATCAAGCAGTTGAGTTTTGTATTTGTTTTCGGACTGATTGACGAGGACATGTTTTACCCGCGAAGATCTTCAGACGTTTGTTTGCAGAAGTCACGTCAGGACTGGCAGAAAAATGAGCGGCAGAAAGATTCAGACGACGACTGGAGGTCTTTCTGCATTTCATTTTTCTGCCGCCAATTTTTCTGCCGGTTGTGTTCCTGCGTGAATGACAACTCTGTTCTGGTGTCGCTGCTTCGTCGATGGGTTGCATATGCTTCAACAAATTATGGAACCTGCGGCTTCACCGGTGGGCGATGGCGCAAAATTTCGCCGTGGAAGTCGCCCAGACTGTGCCAGATGGCTGGCTGTCCGAGATCCACTTCAGCGATCACCACGTCTCCCCAGTTCTGCGCTTTGGCAAGTGGGCGACCGTCGCGACCAAAGATGGCTGTGATCATCCAGTTGGAAGCGATGTCGGTGTAAGTGCTGCTGACCACGAACACATGATTCTCACAGGCCCGGGCGGATGCCAACAGAGGATTGCATCCCCACACCGGAAATGCAATGACCTCTGCGCCGCGATTGCTGAGCTCCCTCGCGACCTCCGGGTAGAACCCGTCGTAACAAACCATCATGCCGACTTTGCCGAACCGAGTGTCAAACACCGGGTAGTCATCGCCCGCTTCAACTCCGGCATCAATCTCTGTGCGTGGCAGTGCCACCTTGCGATACTTTCCCACAACCTTTCCGTCCGGGCCAATCAGGACCGCCACGTTGAACACTCGATGTGCATCCCGTTCCACTAATCCAGCGACGATGTAAAGGTCGTGCTGTTTGGCCAGTGTTCCGAAATAGTCCGTCGATGGACCTGGAATGGATTCGGCACAATCACTCATCGAACGCCCTGAGGCGAAATAGGTGAGCGTCTCCGGCAGCACAATCAGGTCGGCCTTTTCATCTGCGGCTTTTGAAATCAGGGGAGCAAACTGGCGGCATTTTTCGTCATTCGATTTTCCCGCGGTCGGAGAAAAATGGACTGTCGCCAGTCGAACCTTGCGAGACGCTGGCGGCGCGATTGGCTGCAGCAGGACATTGGACCACTCAACCGTCGCGTCCGCCGCCCAGCGAAATGACAGTTCGATGCGTGCCTTAGTCGCCCCGGAAGGAACCCGAAAGACTTCTGAGACTTCCGTCCATCCTCCGGTGTGTTCAGATCCATCGGCTGGATATTCCGGTTCTGAGCGGGGGCGTTCACCTTCGCGATACGTGGTGGTCGCATTGAAATCATGCATCGCCGCATTGCCCGCCGCATCCAGCCAGAAAACTCGCGCGACTGCGACCCGCCGGGGATACTCAGCATTCACTACTCGACGCACGGCAGAGAATCGATAGTATCGACCACCCTCGACAGGCACCGTTCGTTCCCACCAGCCATGCAGCCCGTCACGTTGATCAGACGTTGTCACAAGACTACCCGACTGATCAGGGCCTCCATCCGGATGAAATTCAAATGTCGGCAGAATCTCCTCGCGGGGCCCCGAATGAGTCCAGCCGACTTCAGAGCCACTCAGCACGACATTTCCGGGAACTTCGGTCACAAGCAAGAGGCTGCACGCCATGACGCTGAACGCGAATGGAAAAGTAACCATAACGGGGCTCCGTGGTGCGAATTCAGTTGACTATCATCATAAACCATCCAGCGAGGCATCACGGCTTCGCCGCTCGCCTCAGACCGATGGATTGTAAGGGGGATTCGCTTGAGGACATCCTGTCGAATCGCAGTCGCGGCGTCCTGCCGTGAAAGTTTAACGCATTGTGGCCAAATCCGGAGGGTGAAATGGAGACGGGCCGAGTTCCTGAAGCTCGGTCCATAGCTGCGATTCCTGTAGCTTGGACATTCATGTCCGAGATATTGGCCATGCGACGGACATGAATGTCCATCCTACATTCGATCGTTCCGCCATCGCACACAAAACTTGACTCATATGCAACATGTTTTGAAAGGTAAGCGTAGCTATGCGGGAATCTGTAGTCCACGCAGACTACGATTCAGCGGATAAACACAAGTCGAGTGCGTCATTCGACATCGTAGTTGACCAGAGTGCCGGGGAATGCCATCCTGTGGCATTGAGATGACTCTCACAGGGACATGGCGCGATGATGCGACTGAAGAATTCGATACTGACTCATGCCGGAAGCAGCTTGCTGGATCGGCGGGACTTCTTTGCACAGACGGGTTCGTCCCTGAGTGCGATTGCTTTGGCACAACTGTTGTCTCAGCAAGGGTTGCTGGCAGCGGAATCAGTGGATGCGCCGCGCGTCGACCCGGAGCGACCTCATGCGTCGCGAGAGGGACATGCGGCGGCGAAAGCAAAAAATGTGCTCGTCATTTTCTGCGCGGGTGCTTGCAGTCAGCTGGAAACGTGGGACTTCAAACCGGAACTGATCCGGCAGGACGGCAAGCCGATGCCGGGCGGGCCCGCGGTGACGTTTCAGGGGCCTGCTGGAAATCTGGCTCGTCCGCAGTACCGATTTCGGCCGCGCGGCGAAACCGGCAAGATGGTATCGGATATGATTCCGTATCTGGCCGAGCAGGTCGATGACTTTGCTTTTGTGCACACACTAACCAGCAAAACGAACACGCACGGGCCAGCCGAGAATTTTCTGTCGACGGGTTTTGTGCAGGACGGTTTTCCCAGCATCGGCGCATGGGTGACCTACGCGCTGGGAACGGAGAATCAGGACTTGCCCTCGTTTGTCGCGATTCCTGATCCCCGGGGAATCCCGCAGGCCAGCACCAATAACTGGGGTTCTGGATTTCTGCCTGCGGTTTTTCAGGGGACGGCATTCAGTTCCAGCCAACCGATTCGCAATCTCGCTCCGCCAGCTTCAGTCACATCGACCAGCGACCTGGCGGCCCGGGATCTGTTACGGTTTCTGAATACCGAACATCTGCGGAACAATCCTGCCGACAGCGATCTGGCTGCTCGGATTGCGAGTTATGAACTGGCCGCACGAATGCAGTTGACGGTGCCGGAAATCAGCGATCTTTCGTCTGAGCCCGAACATATTCTGAAGATGTACGGCGCTGATGATCCGAAGGATGAACTCAAAGTTGGCTACGCACGCAATTGTATTCTGGCTCGCCGACTGATTGAAAAAGGCGTCCGCTTTGTGCAGCTCTTCAATGGAGCCTATGCCAGCGCTGGACGATTGAACTGGGACGGGCATCAGGCTCTCAAGGAGCAATACGATATTCATGCGCGTATCATGGACCAGCCGTCTGCGGCATTGATTCGCGACCTGCGTCAGCGCGGGCTGCTGGAAGACACGCTGGTGGTGTGGTGTACAGAGTTTGGGCGCATGCCGATGTTTCAAAAAGGTGCTGCCGGGCGTGACCACAATCCAAACGGCTTCACGGCCGTTCTGACGGGCGCCGGAGTGAAACGCGGAGTGAGTTACGGCGTGACGGATGAACTGGGATTCAAGGCCGTGGAAAATGTGTCATCGGTGCACGATCTGAATGCGACGATTCTGCATTTGCTGGGACTTGATCACACGCGATTGACATACATGCAAAACGGGACTGCTCGACGTTTGACGGATGTGCATGGGCATGTCATCCGCGAGATCCTGACGTAGCGAGCGATCGCGGCCACATCATTGTGCAGTCGCACGTTTCACATTGTGCCGAAGTACAAATGGGATGTCGGTATCAACTCCAAGTCCTTCCAGGTCGCAATCGCTGTCCGTATCCCCGCTGGTCTCGAACTGCCAGACGCAGGGCTTCTGTGTCGGCTCTGGTCGCCAGCCGCCAAGATCATCGTCACCATCGCCATCCCAGTCTCCAGCCAGTGGGACGTCGAGGTGGCTCAAATAGACTCTTTCTCTTGGCTGAGTATTGCCCGTCTGCTGGATCTGCCAAAGCCGTCTGTTGACAGGGGCTGATTTTCCATGAAAGGAAACGGCCACTTCATCGATTCCGTCACCGTTCCAGTCGCCGACGACAGGATCACTGTCAGGGGCTCCGAACACGAAGCGATGAGAATACGTTTCGTTATGCTGCGTATCGAATGTCCAGACCATGCCTTCGCCCGGCACCTGAGACGACACGTAGCCAATCTCAGATGTTCCATCACCATTCAAATCGGCAGCAATCGGTATCCATTTATCCGATTCCAGCCGTAGCTCAGTAACGGGCAGTGGAGATTGTGAGGACTCGCCTCGAAGCCGAAACTGAACAGCGATTCCGCCGTCAACTGTTTTACGCCAAACGGCGATATCACAGATTCCGTCACCATTCCAGTCACCCGTCAGCGGACGATCGCCGGATGGCCGAATTCAATGGATTCGTCAATCCTGTCACGGTTAAAGTCAATCATCCATGTCCCGTTGCGGAAAACTCCGATCGGGCTGAACGCCTTCGAATCGGAGACTTCGGCACGGATGGCAAAACTGAACTCCGCGGGCGGATCCTGCTTTGTCTTCAGCGTGATCGTTCCGCTGACTGGTCCGGGACTCGCTGCCGTCAGCACGATTCGAAAGGACTCCTGCACCTGGTGTGGAACAATCAACCCGTCCAGGAGCTCGACGAGTACAAATGGACCGGTCACATCCGTCACCTGGGCTTCCAACGCCCGGTCACCAACATTCAGCACAGTCGGCCGGATCCCGGATCGAGAATTGAGAGGGACTCTTCCCAGATTTGCCGCATGAGACGCCGAGCCGTAGCGTCCCAGCGCCATCAGGTCCAGTAATGGTCCCTCAAGGCAGCCATGAATACGAATCACCGGGGAATCCGGCTCCGTGATCCCCTCCCAGCGGAAACGCAGGTCGTGCGTGTGTTCCCCGACTCGGCTAATTGGAATGCGAATTCTGAAATCAACGACGCCATTCGGTGGAATGAGGAGAGGAGGCGCGGCTTCGATCACAAACGCGCCGTTCATCCATGGTAGCTGCGACATCTGCAGTGGCTGATCGGTCTTATTCTTCAGGCGGAAGGAACGACTTGGCGGGTTCCGAACATCCCACGTTCCGAATCGCACAACCTGCTGGTCCAGCAGCGGAGTGTATTCCGAATCAGCAAATGCTTCTGTTTGCGGAGTGCAGGCAGGAGGCCCCAACTGAATCTCCACACGATGCAGAATGTCCTCCGGCCCTTCATTGGGAATCGGTCGCCGCAGGATCGTGCGCGCCACTCGGAATCCGACTTTAGTGGAGGTCTCACTGGATCGATAGTGAAGTCGGCAGGCTGATCGCAAGGTCGACGGTGTTGACCACGCTGAGCCTCCTCGAATCCTGCGCCGTCCTTTTTCGTTTTCCGGGTGATTCGTGTCGGAATGTATCCATTCCGACACATTGCCAAGCATGTCAAACAAGCCGAAGGAATTTGGCTTGAGGCTCTCCACTGCCAGTGGATATTTTCCCGTGCTGGCCAAGTAAAAGTAGCGGTCGATCCATGTCAGATGTTCCCCGACAGGACGACTGGTCCTCGTTCCGGAGCGACAGGCAATTTCCCATTCGTCATCGGTGGGAAGTCTGTAGCCGCTAAGTTGCAGGGCATCCTGCTTCTGACGCCACAGGATGCTTCTGCCTGACTCGACTGAAAAATAGCACAAGTCGTCTTCGTTCAGACCTTCCAGCAGACTCAGCCTATTGCAGAACTCCGCAGCCTGCCCCCAAAGCACGTCATTGACCGGCAGATCCGGATCACCGGGCGGTGGACTCTCCCAATAGTTTTCCCGGCTGCGCCAGAATTGGTCGCGGGTCACTTCCGTAGAACCAATTGCAAACGTGTAGGGTATGTTCACCCTGCGAAGGTCTTCCATCTGCAGCTCCGAAGTGAATCGTCCCGGTTCGTCCACGGGCGATCCAAGCTGCTCCGTCCGGGGACCGGGAATGATGACCATCGTTGAGACGTGGAGTGGCTGGTACCAGCCACGGTAAAATGGCATGAGCTTCTGTTCGACAAGCGGTCTGAGTTCCTGAATCCGGTCATGATACCCCCATTGTCGGAGCAGGAATCCAACGCTTGCATGAACTTCCGGATCGGGATCCTTCACATACCAGTGAAGAAGCGTGTCGATCAGATCCAGCGATTTCAACTCTGCCGTGTCAGTGTCTCTCAGCGTGTTGACGGCATTGAACACTGCGGTCGGCTCAAATCCACTGATCGCCAGCAATACGCCTGCACGTACGGAGGAACTCTCCACTTCCAGCAGTTGCCGAAGCAGCGTTTCAGGGGGAATAATCTCAACCGCCCGATGAATGGCAGTTGCTCGCAAATCGGGCTCAACATCCGAGGAAAAAATGTGCCACGGCAATTCGGTGACTGTTTCGGAAGTCCCTGCCACCGGGTTCGAGGCGATTGTGTTCAACTCCGCCATGGCAATCGGCGAAATCACTGATGTCGATACGCCTGCAGTTGACGAGCCCTCCGCAGCTGGGACGTCGTTGCTCACTGGCAGTGGGGCGATTGGCAGTGCGTCAACGGTTGCTGGAGTGCCCGCCACGTATGCTGAACGGCCCGGCC
>JBBJME010000328.1:0-7163 GCA_037719765.1 Planctomycetaceae bacterium | reverse complement strand
AAAGGGGTCAGGAACCAATAGTGCGGAGCACCCTGCGGGCCATTTGGCTATTGGTTCCTGACCCCTTTTTTAACTATTTTGTTTCCGCCGCTGCAACGGGTTCTGAGGTCCGTGTCCAGCTGTGTGAATTCGCACGGCAGGCAATCTCGACGGCCAGATGCTTCATATTGTACTGGTGATCTTTGAAGAACGTGGATAATTCTGCAATCGAATCCGGCCCGTACGCCAGAATTGGCTGCTGGACCATGTGATGAAACAACTGCCGCGCGAAAGAACGCTGCGTTTCGTCACTGCGGGCCATGAATGTTGCCAGTTCCCGCGCCCCGGCGAAACGTACAAATTCGCCGTTGCGCTGCAGATACTGTCCGGTCGCGTCAATGGGCTTTTCCTTTTCGATTTCTCGAAAGCGTCCGACCGAATCAAAGTTTTCCAGCGCGAAACCCAATGAGTTAATCAGTCCGTGGCAATTTGCGCACACTTCGGGACTAGTCTGGATGGTGACGCGTTCGCGCGTCGTCAGATTTGGTGCCAGGTCGGGTGCGGTCGGCGCGACTGCGAGGGGCGGGGGTTTGACGCCTCGCCCAAGAATCCCGCGCGACATGAACACCCCGCGATGAATGGGTGAACTAGTCTGCATGTACGCAAAGCCGCTCAGAACAAACGGATGCGAAATGATGCCCGCGCGTTTGTCAGGTTCGAATTTCACTTCCTGAAACGGCGCGTCTTCAGGCAGAGCGACGCCGTAAAATTTGGCCATGCGACCGTTCATGAAAATTGTGTCGGTCAACAGCAGACGCTGAAAGTCTGCGTTGTCTGCATCCAGCGCCTGTGCCAGCATCAACTCGAGGGAGACCCGCATGTCGGCAGCCAGCTCCGGTGTAAAATCCGGAAACGCTGCCTGATCCTTATCAATTTCCTGAAGCCGTTCCAGGTTCATCCAGCTTCGCAGAAACTCCAGCATTCGCGCACGACCACGGTAGTCGTTGACAAGCCGCCATGCCTGTTCGCGAATCTGTTTGTCGTCCGCCAGCCTGCCGTTCTGAGCGGCTTCGAGCAGCGGCGGATCCGGGATCGAATTCAGCAGAGCAAATGACAACCGTGCCGCACGATCAAACTGGTCATCAGCACCGGTCGACTCCCGATAAAGGAAACGTGGCGACTTCAGAGCCAGCAGGGCAATACGGCGAATGCCTTCCTCAAGGCTTTTCGCAGCGGCGAACTGGCTATCCACATAGGTCTGACGCAGTTCTTCGGTCAGTGGTCTGCGGAACGCTCGTTCGACAAATTGTGCCGCAAAAGTTCGAAGTTTTTCGTCGCGGTCACCTTTGTCGTCAATCAGGCGTGGCAAGGCGGCGACAAGTTTGTCGGCAACTTCGGTGGCTGCGTATGTCGTTGCTTCATCCCATTCCTTTGACACACTTGTGCCACGTTCGTAGCCGGCACTGCGGTCATCCGGAGGAAACGGGGATTCTACGATCAAAACTTCAGGTGAATTGTCCGGAATCAGGTTGGCCGCAGGAATCACTTCTTTCACTCCATGAGGTGCTTTCCAGAACAGCGAAACGGATGAGGTCGCTTCCTTGAATTTGAACCACTCCAGTTCAATCGGATACACGCGACCCGCGAGCAGAAATCGTGAGCCCGTGAAATCGGTCTCCGGCCCCGAACGAACCCAGGCATCAATCAACGGCGTCCTGTTGTCGTTCACATTGAGCCGCATTCCGTTTTCCGTATGGACGGTAAACTCGTACCAGCCGGTTTCGCGTGGGATGAGTGAGCCTTTCCAGCGAATGGAGAATTCATCGTTCGCAAACTTGTCAGCCTCCGGGCTTGCTGCACCAAAGTTGAAATTCACGACCGCATCAGTGCGATCGATCATGCGCATATCATGTTTGAAATCGCGGCTGGCGTAATAATCCGCCTTAAGGCCGCGTTCCGCGCCGGGCTCAACCTTCCATCGGAAACTTGCCCCCAGATCAGCGATGGCATTGCGATACTGCGAAACGGTGAGTCGGCTGAATTCAATGCGCGGCGGATGGAGTCGCGCCTGCGCCTCAGGCGAATAGAACTCCTGCTGCATCCATTCCGCGACAGCTCGTGCATCGTTACCAGCACAGTCTTCGGGGGATCCCTCCGGCATCGTGCGCGTCACCAAGTCAGCAAGATCCGAAGTCGGGCGGTCACCAAAGATCGGGGCTGGCACGTCCGTTGTTCCCGAACCGTTTTCACCGTGGCAACGGACGCAAAGCGATTGATAAACCGCGCGACCACGCTCAAGCACCGAATCGTGTGCGGCGGACTGACCAGTGGGACTCGGTGTGTCGTCTGCTCGTGGAGCTTTGACTGGGACTGTCAGCAGGAGCAGACACAGCAATCCGGCGGATGGCCGCATAACTCGCTCCAGTTTCTCGATCGTGTAGCAAGGTGGGATTTTATGGCAGGAGTCGAAGGCAAATATCACATGCGCGCGGTCGCCAGCGTCAAAACGACTATCCGTACAGTATATCTCAGCGAATTGACGTCGGGCAATTCGCCATGTCCCGCGTTCTCTGCTTTTTCAACACTGAGGATGAGCCGGTCGATTACAAAGAATGGTAAAGATGCGTCGTGATGGCAAATTATACCGCCGTCGCTGCCTCAAATCTCCGGGGGCACGAGTGATTGAGGAATCAGGAGACTCGACCTCCCGAGAATCAACATCGATTGCGCTCTCACCGAAATCCACGACCGCACCCATTCGACTGTTTGCCGGATTCGCTCTTGGCGAATTTACAATCACTGCGGTATCATGTGCAGCTTGACCGAACCAAGAGAACACAGACGCGCCAGGGAAGTGATTCGATCGAGTGGACTCGTGATTTGAGGCGATTGACGAATGGAATTCAATATCCGCCCCGCAGCAAAATGCTGCGCGAAAACCGGCCAGCCATTTCGCCCAGGCGACGTGTGCTGGTCGATGCTGATCGAAAAAGACGGCCAGATGGTGCGTCAGGACTTCAGCAGCGAGGCCTGGGCAGGGCCACCGCCCGAAGCGATTGGTCACTGGCGCAGTCAGATTGCACCGTCAATCGTCACAAGTCGTCCGAGGCTGGACGCTGATTCGCTGTTCGATTACTTCCTGCAGCTTTCGGACTCTCCAAACATCGTGCAGCAACAGTATCGATACGTTCTGGCGCTGTTGTTGCTCAGGAAGCGGCGACTGCTCCTGGAAGAAGTCGTGGAATTCGACGACCGCCCGACGATGCGATTAGTCGGCAGTGCCGGCGAAGGTCCCTTCGATGTGCCGGAAGAAGAACTTAACGAAGAACAGATCGATCGACTGCAACAGCAACTGTTTGATACCGGACGGGCCTACGCGGCTTAGGCTTCGATTCCGCACGATGAGCATTCTTTTCCGTCGGTTTCTCTGACGATCCGGATCGCATGACTTCCACCCGCATCATCTTTTTGCTGATCCTCCAGGCGACGCTGGTCGGCTGTCTGACGGGCGGCGGCAAGACGACGGACGTGCACCGTGTCGATCCTGTGCTGTCGAACACATTGAGCTGCGAAGAACTGGTCGATTATCTGAATGCGAAGAATCAGGGGCTCCACGGCTGGCGGTGCATGGCGACGCAGGTGTATGTGAGCATGCCGGGTTTGCCGCTGCCACAGAGACTTTCAGGAGCACTGTCCTGTAGCGCCCCCAGCAGTTTCCGACTCACGGCCGACAATTTTGTGGCAATGGCAGATGTCGGATCGAATGATGAACTTTGCTGGTCATACTTCAAACCAGGTGAGCCGGTTGTCATGACATGGCATCACGAAGACTCACATCTGCTTGAATATATTCCAGGCAATTTTCCTCGGCTGGACCCCGCATGGCTAATGGTCATCCTGGGAGTTCAGCCCCTGGATGCGAAGGATTTTCAGATCCAGAAGCCTCCGGCCGGATCGCGTGAACTCTGGCTGGTGTCGATCGAAGAATCCGCCATTAGCCGCTGCGACGAGTCATCAAAGTCGATACGCGCGGTGCGCTAGGGAACACTCTTTAATTGATCACAACGGCGATCACCTGCTGCGGGCGCAGCTAAGCAATCATCGAACGTGCGGTGGCCATGTCATTCCGCATACCGTCAAAATCAGCTTCCCGCCTCAAAAAACCGAACTCACACTGAATTTCAAGGGCATCGAACCCAATTTCCGCGTTGCGGACGGGCTTTGGGCTCCACCGACCGGCGTCGAGCATGTCGATATGGGAGACTACGTTCGGAGCAAGTATGCGAATATTCCATCACGGAAGGGCGTTGGTCCTCCCATCGCCCAAAGGCCGCAAAACGACACACTGCTGGATGGAGTTCCGCAGCGACACGAAGATGCTCTCGTCGAACCCGAATTTGATCCACGTGATATGACAGATGATTCATTATTTCCAGACGACAGCTCCCCCGATGACCGATATTTTGGTAACGAAGAGCCGGGCGACGCAAATGCACCCTTTGACAACGAAGACGACGACCAATCCAACTCCCGCGGTCCAATCCGTGAGGCAGGTTTTCAGGAGATACCCGATTTCGACATCGTAGCTCCGAAACAACCCAAAAGGCTCTGGCCTGGCTTGAAACGGCGGCGCTGATGATTCGGGTGAGTATTGAGAATGCCACCCGAAAAAAGATGAAAACACCCCTCCGGCCAGCACCGTATCAATTACTGAACAACGCCTGAGTGAGACCTTTGGTGCGTTGCCGCGTGATCACAGTGTCCCGACTTCTGACGAATCCGGGCACGTTTGCGAGACGACGACATTTGCAATCGGCACGCGTCAGCGTGGCGGTGCCGGTGCCTTGCGAATACAGTACACGCATTTGTCGGTGCGAATCAGCAATCGATCTCCGGCAATCGCAGGTGTGGACAGTGTCAGATCGTCCTCGGCCAGGCTGTTGGTGTGAAGCACTTCCAGTGAGTCCCCCGCTTTGATCACGGAACAGACCCCGTCTTCATTCAGGCAAAACCATTTGCCATCGTAGCTCCACGGCGACACCGTGAACTCGCTGCCGCGATTCAGGCGTTCGGATTGAAAGAACGGATCGCCGGTCCTGGCATTGAAGCAGCTCACGAGGCCCCGGTCATACAGCACGAACAGTCGGCCATCATTCACGATCGTACTCGGGTTGTAAGGTGCGATCGACGTACTAGACCAGACGATGAACTCATTGCTGGTCTCGCCTTCCGGCAATGTGAGATCTCCGGTCGCACCAGGCTTGATCGCATAGATTGCCTTCGTCGGATCCAGCACATAGCCGGAACTCACATACAGCAGACCATCCGCAGCGTAGGGTGTTGCGATCGTGATCGACGACATTCCCTTCAAGGACCACAGCAAGTTTCCCTGCAGGTCATAACTGCGAACGGCACCGGTTCCAGCTGTGACGATTTCCGTGGCTGAGTCATGCGTCCAGATGAACGGAGTCGCCCAGTTGCTCTTTTCGTCCCGCTCCACTTCCCACAGCTTTTCTCCTGTCAGCTTGTCCAGCGCCAACAGCGTTGAATGCTCATCATTGTCATTCAGGTAGTACAGCGCATCGCCATGCAGAACTGGTGATGCCGCGGTGCCCCAGCCGTTACGAGTCTGGTGCGGGGCGAGTTCATGCGACCAGACTGCTTCCCCGTTCAGATCAAAGCAATAGAGCCCAATGTTGCCGAAGCAGAAGTAGACATGTTCACCGTCTGTAACGGGCGTTTCTGACGCATAACTGTTTTTCAGATGAATCGATCCGGTTGGCGTGCCCGTGCGAATCGTTTTTTCCCAGCGCACGTTTCCACTGGCGAGGTCCAGGCTCAGCACTTTCCATTCATGGACCGACGTCGGAATCTCCTTCCGATCGCCGCCAAAATACAGTCTCTTTTTTACGGGCTCTGTCTTCCCCGTATTGACGACGGTGGAGAGGAATACACTGTCGCCCCAAACAATCGGTGATCCCCAGCCACGTCCGGCAATTTCGGACTTCCATTCCACGTTTTCCGTCACCGACCATTGATCCGGCAACCCCGTGTTACGGGTCACACCTGTTGCGTCAGCCCCGCGAAACTGAGGCCAGTTCGCTTCGACCGGCTCTTTTGCTGCGCACGGAACCAATTCGGTACTCATCACACAAAACAGTGTACAGTAAGCGGCAATTGCACCAGCAGAACGCAACATCGGATGCTCTCCTTTTAAGTCGTGGACTCGCAGGCAAATCGTGAGGCTGATGAACTATACTCACTGGTTTATAATTTTGCGCACAGTTCACGGCGCTGACCCAGGAAAAAGTCGATCGAATGCACAACACTTCCTCATCGGCTGACACTGATTCTGAGACTGCGCCCCCGCAGTCAAAAAGCGCATGGCTGCGATATGCGGTCCTGGTTCTGTTCGCGGCATCTGTCGGGATTGGATTCTGGATGTTCGGCAGTGAACTGACTCTGTCGAAACTGGCGACTCGGGAAGCGGCATTTCGACAGTATCAGGAGGATCATCCGATTCTGATTTATCTGTTCGCGTTCCTGATCTATGTGACTGTGACCGGGTTGTCGCTGCCGGGAGCGACCCCCATGTCGCTGCTGATGGCATGGTTCTTCGGTTTCTGGCGCGGCCTGATCCTTGTCAGTCTGGGGTCGACGACCGGCGCGACGGTCGCGTTTCTGCTGAGTCGCTATCTGTTTCGACAATCGATCACAAATCGCTTTGGGGAGCGGCTGGAAAAATTCAACTCAGCGCTGCAGCGTGAAGGCCCGTTTTATCTGTTCACGTTGCGCCTTATTCCTGCGGTCCCGTTTTTCGTGATCAATGCCGTGATGGGCCTGACACCCATTCGAGTCCGCACGTTCTGGTGGGTCAGTCAATTGGGAATGCTGCCTGGCACGATGGTTTATGTCTATGCCGGCAGTCGAGTGCCGAATCTGCAAACGCTGGCGGACAAAGGCATCCATGCGATTTTTACCCCCGGTCAGATGGCGCAGATTCTTTCGGCCTTCGCGTTGCTCGGACTTTTCCCATTGATTCCTCGACAGTTGATGAAGCGGATTTCACGCTCAACTCAGGCATAGTGCTTTGTCTGGCTTTAAAAAAGGGGTCAGGAACCAATAGCCAAATGGCCCAGAGGTGCTCCGCACTATTGGTCGCTGACCCCTTTTTTAAAGCGAAT
>JBBJME010000327.1:0-7171 GCA_037719765.1 Planctomycetaceae bacterium | reverse complement strand
ATGATGCTTGCAAAAAACAGCTCTGTCTCGCGTCGCATCGCTTGCCGCAGATTATCGTCGAAGTCTGGAAACAGTCGCATGTCAGGAAAAGCGGATTCGAGATTGCGGAGGTGCAGCCATTGATCGGCGAAGTTATTCACCAGAGATTCAGCTCGCAGATCAGCCAGCATCCGCTGGACTTGCTGATCAAGAATGACTGGCTGGTTCAATTTCTTTTGTTCAGCCAATAACTGAAGTTCGTCGTCCGGAATGCTGCTCCACAAAAAGAATGACAGCCGTGAAGCGAGTTCGGTGTCGGTGATGCGATACACGTCGCCGGACGCGATGTTCTCTGGATCACGCTCGATCCGGAACAGGAAATTGGGATTTACCAGCACTCCTGCCAGAGCCGCTTCAATGCCCGCATCAAAACCAGCGGTATCACGAGCCTCCTTGAAGAACTGCATCGGCTGAACAAGGTCGGCCTCAGCAATCGGTCGCCTGTAGGCTCGCCGCAGGAACGTGCTCAGGATTGTCTTTGCCGCAACGTTTTGTATTGTTGAATCGGATCCCGGATGCAGTGAGACTGAAGCAAACAGACGCTGTCGATTCGGCAGATTGCCTGAGCCCGCTGCGTCAAAGGGACCGACAACCGAGACCTGATAAACCGCCGGACTGGTGCGAGGATGTCGGTGCATATTGAACCGCGCTTGATATGGCTGGCGCAATGTTTCCAGAAGTGAAGCCGATTTTCTGAGGAATGTCACACCCAGGTCGTGCGGGCCTGCTTCAGCGTTCACACGCAGTTTAAGGTGGGCGTCCGCGGCACTGTGGTCGTCACTTTCTTTGGGCGGCTGTATCGTGAAGCGACCGACTTCGCGGTCGTCCAGCAACACAATCATCTCGTGCTTCCCATGGAGCCCTTCCACATGTTCATTGCGATCACGAGTGAGCCATACCTGAACGTCATATTCGCCGTCCTGTGGGAAGTTGTTAGTGATCAGCGTGCCGCCACGAGTTCCCAGCGGAAGACCTGGCATATGGTCTTCCTGCGTGATGTCCGGCCGAATTCGAAACGTCTCTCCCGACGGATTATGACTTGTTCCTCCCAACGCCAGCCGAGCAATCTTCTGAGCGGCTGAAACGTATCGACTGAGCAGCGTTGGCGAGAGATCACCGACCGTGATATTGTCGAACCCTTGACTGGATTCATCCGCAGGCAGCAAAGCGGCGGCATCGATTTGCAAATCCAGCAGATCGCGAATGGCGTTCTGATATTCTGTTCGCGTAAGCCGCCGAATATTGTCCGTTCTCCCCGGCATCGGGCGCTCCATTGCCAGTCGATCCAGCTGCGTTTCAAGCGAATTGAGTACCGCATCGTAAGTCGCTTCATCCGGCCGCGGCGCATCTTCCGGCGGCATCTGCCGTCCCCGCAGTTTTCGAATGACCTTTTCCCATATGTCACTGTCACCGGTCGAGGAATCTGCAACGGGGGGATGGGCATCTGCCGATTCCAAATCCAGCTCCGCAACAGAATTCTTGTGGCCGTGACACGAAACGCAGTATTGATTCAGCATCAGCCGCACGCTGGCTTCAACCTCGATTCCTTGAACGTGCGTTTCGCCGGCTAATAATTGCTGGAGCTCAGAAAATGGCAAATGCCAGACAGCCATCACCATCAGGACATTTTTGATCAGCTTGCTGCTCATTTGAGGGCTCGATGGCCGAGTGTTAAATATCACAATGTATTACGGTATCTGTCTGACGATTCGTTGAGGATACCGCTTACAGCGATTTCTGACAACTCGCGAACAAGGATCGCTATGTGAGTGAACTCTCAGAAGGCGCAAAGGAAGTCGTCGGTATGAGTGATTGTCATGGACCCTCTCTGCTATACTGTGACTCGTGAATACCGAATCTATAACAGGGAACCAGGATGACAAAATACCGAGTTGCAGTTGACAATCTTGAAGAATTGGCGGCACTGGACGGAAGCTGGAAACCCATTGACTACATCGCCATCCTGTCAGAACTGGACGTGAATGATGCCGCTGAAATCGCTCCAGAGGAACTCCGTGACATGGTCCTGCTGGCGCTGCAGGACCTCGATCCCCCGGGTGCTGCGGCTGTATTGTTGAAATACAAGCTGGGGACAAGGCTTACTGCAGGTCAAATCAATAATTACAGTATCGAAAGCCAGCATGAGCGTCTCTGGGAACAATCCGCAGATCTGGACGTCCATCTCCCCATGTTTGACATTGCCAGTCTCCTGAACGCCGTCAACGCGATGGCGTTCCCCAAGCCGGACGCACTCAGGGTGTCGTTGAACATCAAATGTGACGATGCTGCGCAGCTAACGTTGTTTGAGGATGCCATGGATCGTGCGTTGCTGGTCCGGCTGCTCTCTGCGGGGATGAATGAAACCGCAATTCTGAACCGGTTGTTCGGCGAACAGATCGCGGATGGAAAAATCTCTGACGCTGATTCCATCATTTGGCGTGTCAATGTAGACTCAACCGACGAAACCTTGATTCGCTTGACAATCACCAGTTCCGCTTACTGGCTGCGCGGAATTCGGGAGACGGAGTCGTTTGAGTGGGATTCCGAGCTTGTGGCACAATGATTAAGGCCGTTCGGTGTCACTGCGGTCTGTCTGCTACGCAATAGGGTTTGCTGCTGCGATTAACGGTTTCGATCACTGGAGAGAGGGATGGAGATTCTGAGGGAATTATTGGGGCGAAGTGAGGCACAGGGGCGTGTCGAATGTATCGGAATCGCACTGGTGAGTCGCGGATCGATTCAGGACCGAGCGAGTGTCCGGATTGTGACCGGAGGCATCGAAGGCGATCATCATTGCCGCTCGGCTGGGCACTCAAAGCGCCAGGTGACATTGATCCAGGCCGAGCACTTACCGGTCGTCGCGGCATTGCTTGGCCGTTCGTCGCTTGATCCAAGTTTGTTGCGTAGAAATATCGTGTTGTCCGGAATCAACCTTGCAGCGTTGAAATACCAGACATTTCAAATCGGTACCGCCGTGCTGCGTGGAACGGGAAACTGCCCACCGTGTTCCAGAATGGAAGAAAATCTGGGTGCCGGAGGATATGCGGCGATGCTGAATCACGGAGGCATTACAGCGGTCGTTGAGTCGGAAGGTATTGTCACCGTTGGAGATACCGTCGCAGCACTGGGCGTATATGCGGATGAAATCAAAGCTTAATTTTTCTCGTTCGGGCAAAATTTAAGAAAAACCGTTGGATTTCGTTGGGCAATTCGTCCTTTATTGCTGGGGATTGCGCTCGCTGACGGCGGATCAGTGACGTAATTACAGCAGCGGGTTGGGTTTTCAGGGAAGATGATTGATTTTGCAAGCAGAACACCGAGCATTCGATATGCTGAGACATGCAACCTGTAGCAGACTCGTTGGCGACTCGGATGTGTAAAATCCTCGTCCTGCGGATTCTCGAGTTGAGAGTTTGCAGTGTGTCCCGATGACAGAGCAGGTGGAGCGATGTGGTTCGTGAAACTCATGCAACGAAACCGCCGACGCAGCACGCTCGTTCATTTCGGGTGGAAGCGGAAGTCCTTGAGCAACGTTTCCTGCTGAGTGCAGTCACCGTCCAACTGGGCACGATCAGGACAACACGATTTATGACGTGTTGGCGGGCAATATTTCCAATGGCGCAGGTCAGTACATCGTGACTGGCGGTGCGACAGGAAGCGCTGCGGCACGACGTGGTCTGGTCTCTTTTGATATCGCGTCTGCCGGGATTCCTGTCGGTTCCACGATTCTCGACGTGGTGCTCAGCATGAATCTGGCAGAGACCATTGGCGGTTCGGCCTCGGTCAGCGTCCATAAATTAATGAAAGCCTGGAGCGAAGCCGGATCAGACGCGTCGGGCAATGAGTTCGACGGTGCGGCAGCTGAACAATTTGACGCAACCTGGCTGTTTTCCATGTTTGACAGCGCGTCATGGTCAAATGCGGGCGGTGATTTTTCAGGCTCCTCGGCGTCCGTTTCAGTCGATTCGCTCGGCATCTATGAGTGGATTGGCGGCGGCTTGATTGGTGATGTGCAGGAATGGCTGGATGATCCCGGCGTGAATCATGGATGGCTGATTCATGGCAGCGAAGTTGCCGGAAACGTGAAAGGCTTCGACAGTCGTGATTCGGCGAACGCGGTGCTGAGACCGACGCTGGAAATCACCTACGAAGAACCTGTGCTGCCATCGATCGTCGAAGGTCGCAAGTTTTTCGATCGCAATGCCGATGGTATTCATCTTTCGAATGCCGTCGCCAATCTTCAACTGCAATACAATCAGGGAAAAAGCTACTACAATAGCTTCGGTGGTCAGGAATACTGGTATCGTTCACAGACCGACAATTCCTGGTATTTTGTGCGACCATCGGGAAACTTGGTGAAATGGGATGGCCAGCCGCGCAGTCTCACGGGGCAAACTTTCGAATCGCTCGACCCGCGTGTCTGGTACACGCCGTCCACCTTGATTTCTAACGGAACATCGTCAGCGGAGCCGTGGCTGAATGGTTTTACGTTTGAACTGTTGAATTCTGTCGGCACGATCGTCGCAACAACATCGTCGCGAGACATCGATCGAAACGGCGACAGCATCATTCACGAAGAAACCGAAAGCGGTTGGTATCGCTTCGAAAATGTCGGCTCGGGTACATTCACAATTCGAGAAGTGCCCGTGAGCGGGTGGGCTCAAAGTGTATCAGCTACTTCACCGCTTGCCAGGACTGCGTATTCGCTCGACAGTTCTCTGGGGCTGAAATTCACCGGCACCTATCATGAAAACTATGGTGGTCGAGGCGAACGCTGGCTGTCAGCAGGGTCTCAGTGGTATTACGTGACTCCGACCGGTGATCTGTACCAATGGAACGGAGCGGCAACTTCCACGAGCGTGCTGGTTCAAGGTACGATGGTCGCTTCGCTGGGCATGTCGTATTACAACGATCCAGCTTTGATCTGGGCTGCAGTGAATCCGGTCCTCAATGTGACGGCAGGCTCGGTTGTGCAAGGCGGAGATTTTGGAAATTACCAGCCAGCCGTGATCAGTGGTCGCAAGTGGCACGATTTTAATCCGGACGGCGTGCGAAACACTTCCGTGTATGATCCCAGCCTCCCGATTCTGCTGGACCCGACATCCACGACATTGCCCGGCTCCGGCGATGGCCCAAGGTACCTGGTTTGGGTACAGGACGCTGTAACCGGTAGCCTGACTCAGGTGACGTATATTCTTAATCCCACGACTCGTCTTACACGGTTTACAACCAGCAGCAGTGCCTCCAGCGGGACAACGCTGACCGACAGCATTCCCGGAATTGTTGGATCCGATCCGGAAGCTGTCGCCGCATATCTGTTTGCGAATGAGCCGTGGTTGAACGGCTGGACATTCGAATTACTCAACGAACGTGGTTACGTCGTCGCTACGTCCGTTTCCGCAGATCGTGATCTCAGTCAAAACCTGACCATCGAACCAGAACAGGAACGTGGATGGTACCTGTTCGACGGTCTCTTACCTGGCAAATATACCATTCGCGAAGTGCAGCAGGCCGGCTGGATCCAGGTGTCTCCGCCGCCTGTCAATCTGCAGCCCGCGTTAGCCAGTCTGCAGACGCAGTATGGTTTTAAGCCCACGACGAATGATTCATACAACTTTGGTGGCCTTCACGAACGCTGGTTCCAAAGTCGGACGAACGCCTGGTTCTACTTGACACCGAGCGGAGCGCTTTACGAATGGAACAAAAGCAGCGGAGGTTCAAGCGGCGCCGCGCGGGGCACAAAGATCGCCCAACTGTCCGGCAGTGTTTACCTCAATCCTAAGCTGTTGTACTCGCCATCGAATTCCACCGTCACTGTGGTGAGTGGTTCGATCGTCAACGATCGCTACTTCGGAAACCACAACCTGCTTGACGGTGTTTTCTCGTCACTCGCCGGGCAACTTCTCTGAGACATTCGTGGTCATTGGGAATCTGAGGCAAGAAGTTCCTGCAGATGGGCGACAGTGCGAGTGAGCAGGACGCGGATTGCACCGTCGGATTTTCCGATGCGGTCGGCAATGTCTTTAGTCGGCAGGCCTTCGACAAAACGCAGGCGAAGGACTTCCCTCTGTTCGTCGCTGAGTTCAGCAATCGCCTGCTGAAGGTAAAACTCCTTCTGATCGCGGGAAAATGCCTGGCTGGGTGACGTGATGCTGGCGACCAGCATATTGATGAATCCAAATCCGTCTCCGCCCGCCACCGGTGCATTCATTGAAACCTCCCGTGCCGCGCTGCGTTTCTGAGCCCCGACGTGGTGGCGATGTGCGTCGATAATTCGTTGTTCCGCCAGTTGACACAGCAGCCGGAAAGGGTCACGGCCTGCCACCTGAAACTGGTCGATTGATGAGAACGCCGAGACGATCACTTCCTGCACTATGTCTTCCGGTTCGACTCGAGACCGCAGCGCTGGTCCGATGTTGCGATCGGCGTATGCCAGGAGCTGTCGCCGATGCGATTCGATAAACGCGGCCAGTTCATCCGGCGTGGAAAGGCTTGATGGTTGATCAGGATTCACCATAGGAACGTCGCCAGAGGCCAAAGAGTGCGGAATGGACGGCGTGAGTATAGCAACTCATCCGCTGGACTCTCATCGCCGGAACAGTTAGTTTGACGACTCTGCAGACATGCTTTTTTAAATGGATTTTCAGCTCCCGTGACCAATGCCCTGCCACTTAACGAAGACGACTGGTCGAAACTGACGCACACGCTGGAGGCGTTTGCCGTCGCATGGGAGGCTTCGCCGTATCCGCCATCGATCGTTGAATTCCTTCCGGAGTCTGTTGCAGGGATGCGCCGGGAACTGGTCCCGGAACTCATCAAGCTGGATCTGGAACACCGCTGGCAACGCGGATTGCGGAAACTGGTCGAAGACTATGCGGATGATGTACCGGATCTGGCCGCCATCATAACCGTGGACCTTGTCTTCGAAGAATACCATATTCGTAAGAACGCCGGGGACCAGGTTTCGCCCACGGAGATCTTTAAGCGATTCCCCGCGCTGGCACGAGAACTCGATGGTCTGTTCCGGCTTGATCCTGCGCTGCGTTCTACGTTCTTGTCCGGTGAAAGTCCGGCTGCAACGATCGACTTGTCTCCTGGTGAGACGATTGATGACTTTGAACTGCTGCTGCGG
>JBBJME010000326.1:0-7213 GCA_037719765.1 Planctomycetaceae bacterium | reverse complement strand
ACACCTGGTTCAGACGGGTGACATTTGGCGAATGTGCCAGGCGAAGGACGAACCCATCCGCGATTGGGTTGCCCTGGCCGTTTCCCGCGTTGTTGCGACAGGCGCCCCGGCGATCTTTTGGCTCGACGATCAGCGATCGCACGATAGATTTGTGATCGACAAAGTCATCCACCACCTGAAGTCGCATGACACGGAAGGACTTCAGATTCAGATCATGTCGCCGACAGAGGCCACTCGTGTGACCTGCCAGCGCTCAAAAGACGGTCTGGACACGATCTCAGTGACCGGCAACGTGCTTCGCGACTACCTGACCGATTTGTTCCCGATACTTGAACTCGGCACCAGCGCCAAGATGCTGTCGATCGTTCCAATGTTGGCTGGCGGCAGTATGTTTGAAACCGGCGCTGGCGGTTCAGCCCCGAAGCACGTGCAACAATTCGTCGACGAGGGGCATCTGCGGTGGGATTCACTCGGCGAGTTTCTTGCGATCGCCGTTTCACTGGAGGACTTGAGTGTCAAGACCGGCAACAAGAATGCAGCTCTGCTTGCCAGAACTCTCGACCAGGCGACCTCGGAACTGCTCGGCCAGGAGAAGTCGCCGTCTCCGAAAGTCGGCCAACTGGACACCGCGGCAGCCATTTCTACCTGGCACTTTACTGGGCGCAGGCTCTTTCTGAACAGACTGAAAACAGGGATTTGCAGAAGCAATTTCAAGCCATCGCTGACCAACTGAAATCCAATGAAGCCACGATTGTCAGTGAACTCAACGCGGCACAAGGCCAACCTGTCATCCTGGGCGGTTACTACGACCCCGACGAAACACTCGCTAACCAGGCAATGCGGCCAAGTGTCACGATGAACAAAATTCTGGCGTGAACCGACGGCTGCTCCCCGTGAGCAGCACGGCGTTAGCAGACTTTTCATTTAGTGATCCATGTAGGGTGTGTGAAGCGCCAGCGAAACACACCAGTTTCTCACGCTGTCGAAAATGGTGCGTTGCGCTCCGCTGCACCTATGATTAAATCAGCAGTTGGCGGGGCCATTTTGTCGTCACGCCATTGAAATCCTGTCCTGCGAGGACACGACGCGACACACGGTATGAGACCGGCAATAGCAGCGTCATGGTCGGATCAGGCGACCGTTGTGGACACTGGCGGGATCAAAGACAAAGCGAATCGTGTGATCGCCGACCGGTGCGGCAGCCCATCAAGTCGATTTCGGCCCGCAGGATCGGAATGGTTCACCGTCAACAGTTGCCTTCCATCCGCTGGAAAATCGTTCCGCGAGAACCGAACTGCGGCATTTCGGCAGACGTTTTAATTTCAATCCGGGTCGATCGAACACCATCGTGGCGTTGCAGGAGCGGTACCATCCATCTGCGGAAAGCCCGGATCACGGTCAACCACAGTGGCTCCATCCGGTTGAAGGTTTCGAACGGCCTCATGCGGATCTGCAATCGTCGTTGTACGAACTGTTAATCTTGCGCGAGGCAACGGATTTTGCACCTCCAGCCAGCGAGGATCTTCGGTTGGCTTCAAACCTGCAATGCGGCGGTGGTTGCCGCCGGAGTTGATCCAGTGGACGCCCGAGATACGCAGTGACTTGAGGCTGATGTTTTGATCCAGGAGATAAGATTCAGGCAGCAAGCCTTCGTAGCCATCTGCCTGATGCCATCCTGCAAGCAGCAAATCATTGCCTTCATAGCCGATATCGCCGTCGGCGATCTGAATTTCTGCGACGAGTCGACCGTCATCCGGTGAACCAGGCGGCTGATTGAGAGACGCGATCACTTCGGTCCATGTCTTTGTGTTCTGCAATGCTTCATAGGTGAATCCATACGCTGCCAGATCACCGGCCAGAAACAGCATGAATCCCGCGCTGACGCGGCCGCGCGAGAGGTCCTTCACCATTTGTGCGGCAAGAAAGAACAGTACAGGCCCGATGATCATCAGCGTCCATGGTGCAGCGCTCTTCGGATCGCCGAGCAACATGACACCCAGTGCGACCGCGGCACTCAGCCATGGCACAATGCTGATCATTCGCGGTAACCGAACTTCACTTGATGCCGTTTCTTTCATCAATCGCGCGAACCCAATGGCCGCCAGCACGGCAATTACCAGATGCAGCAGCACCACGATGCGTGACGGATAGCGGAACTTTCCGATCAGTGGCAACCACGTCTGAACGACATAGAGGCCACCAGCGCGGCCAAAGGATAACCAGAGTGCTACCAGTCCCAGACCAAGCATTGGGATCAGCAATTGTGTTCCTGTAGAGGACCGTGATCCCGTCAGTGAACGTCGCCGCGCCATGAGCGATAAAGCAAGCAGCACGGGAATCGCACCGCAATACACTCCCAGTTCATGCGTGTTCGCTCCGAAGACGCGGTTTTTTGTGAGATACGGCCCGATCCATTGCAGCATATCGGGCAGCGATAACGGATGCTGAAAGAAAAACTCCGGTGGCAATGCGGCACGATCCGATTCGGCCAGCGCGGCCATGGACGGCAGCAACTGCACCGCACCGAGCGCGAGTCCAAAGCACTTCAGCAAACTGATCAGCAGAAGTTTTCTGACATCCATCCAATTCCATCCTGAGAGCCCGATGCACAGCGACATTTCGGCCAGCAGAGAGAACCAGACATACTGCGGATACCCGAGCAACAGCTGCGATCCTGTCAGCAGTGCGATACTCACTTCTGCCGGAATTCTCCAGCGCTGCGGGCCAGCGTGTGGCCTGAGCAACACATCCTGAACCAGCAGCAGCCACGGGATATGAGAAACGACAGCGATCGCATTCGGATGCAGGAAATGCAGTGTGCAGAACCCGCTGAAGGCAAACACGATGGCCCCGAGCCATGCCGCGTCGCGTCGGACTAATTGCCGTCGCAGAAACAACTGCATCCCAAACAGCATGAAGGGATAGCTGAGCAGAATTTCAAGATTGAAGGCCGTTCCCAGCGGCAGACATCGATACAGCAGATAGTGCAGCGGATGATATGTGCCGCCCTGTCCGGATCCGGTCAGAAAAAAGCCGCTGAAGAGGTTTGGCATCCAGTCGAAAGAATCCCCCTCGGCCAGACAATTGGCGTAAAACTGACGAATGGGAAGATGATAATTCTGCAAATCTCGCAACTGGAGATTCATCCGTAAGCACCGGCAGCAACATCCACGCAGCAGAGCGACGCCCGCTTCGCCATCGTCGCCTGCCGCGATTCCTGCTCTACCGCTGACAGCCCGACGTTCGTGCCGTGGGACGCTGGATTGTTAACGAAACTTTGGAGGCATGAGACTGATGCGTGCAGGGACAGTATCCACCGGGTCGCAGCAGAACTCTGAACGGTCCATCGTTCGCTCGACGTAGCCCGTGTTTTATCGCACTGCACGGAACACCGGAAGACGCAACCATTGATTCCGGCGAACGTCACTCCAGATCGTACAATTCGTCGCGTTTCAGTGGATCCTGCAGGTTCCCCGCCGAAATAAAGCCGACGCGTTTCTTTTCCATCAGCTTCACCTGTTCGTCAGACAGATAGTTGTCGCCGGGAACCTCGACGTACGTGGCATACGAAACACTCTCGACATGCCCATCCAGAAACGCGACATTTGCGGAATCCAGGTGTCGAAAGTGGACTGTGGGAAAATTCTGGCTCGGCGGGTCGAGTAGCCAGTTCTCTTCAAAGCTGAAAGTCATCGGCGAAAATCCGGTGAGTTTCACCGCAGCACTGTCGGCAAAGACGACGGTCCGCCCGGATTCGCGGACATCGCGAAACTTGCGACAAACCGGTCGAGGACTGAACTGCGCGTCATAGCTCGGAGGCAACCATTCGATTCCGACGCTCGCGACAAATAGTGGCCGTTGTAGCCAAATCCGGTCGCTGGCTTTCCAAAACGTACGATATCCATTTGTGACGGACCAAAGTTCGGACACTGAAATGATTCGTAGTTTGTTTCCATGAAAGGGCTGAGGGCTCCCGTCGCAAAATCCAGCTGTTTCCTTGGGTCGGGCTCGTTGTAGTTCACGGTCCCGAACCAGAATCGTGCTGTGCCCGGACTCCCGGAGAACGTCTGCAGATAGTTCAAACGCGTCTGATCCTCGATCACGTAGGGCACGAACGATTCCTGATAGATGTCGGCGTAGTTGTGCATCGCCAGGACCAGCTGTTTCAGACTGTTTTTACACTGAGTGCGACGGGCCGCTTCGCGCGCCTGCTGGACGGCTGGCAGCAACAGCGCCACAAGAATTGCGATGATCGCAATCACCACCAGCAGTTCGATCAGTGTAAAGCCTCGTCGACGGCGAGGGGTGTTTTCAGCCATGGAATGGGAACTCCTGAAAATGCAAGAAATGCAGTCGGAGTCACCGGCTGACGGCGCGGGGCTTTGAGAACCATCGATGAGCTGCGACAGGACCCGAAAGGAACGAGTTTCAAGACTTGTTCTACGGAGGGGTCGCAGTGATCAGGAACCAGGCAGCGCTGTTCATGCCGACAACACCTTTCCGCGAAGGGGACGTCTGCAGTCTGTCTGGGCAGGTCTTCTGGCTCTCGGATCGTCCCGAACCTGCTCCTTCCCATCGAAAACGCCTGCCTGTCGTTAAAGACAGGAATGACACTTCCCCAGTGGATCTTTGCAGGTTCAGTCCCCGATTACAGCGGCGGGACCGCGACGGAATCCTGAGGTTGATGCATCAGTCACCGTCTTCCCTTTTCACTCACAACCGTGTTTTCAGCATCAACAACTGATGCGGCGAACACCTGTGAGCACCCAAACAGTGTCAATCGCACGATTGTGCTTTCGACTTGATGTACTCTAATCACCGACAATCTGAATGCAACACCTGTCCGGCACGTTGATTCACTTTCCCGCAATCGTAGAATCCATCGCCTTTAGCCGCAATACATTCAGCAAACTCACGGAACACTCATGGACGAAGCGATTCGCAAGGCAAAAGTGCTGATCGAAGCTCTCAGCTGGATTCAGCGGTTTCGTGGCCGATATGTAGTGGTGAAAATCGGCGGCAGCACTCTCGACGATGTTGCCGCCGTCGACAGCCTGCTCACGGATGTCGTCTTTATGGCCACAGTCGGTATGAAACCTGTGATTGTGCATGGAGGCGGCAAGGCAATCAGCGCGGCCATGGGTGCCGCAGGGATTGAGCCGACGTTTGTGGCAGGTCGCCGCTTCACTGATCAGCAAACCCTGCAGATCGCGTCTCGCGTGCTGGTCGAAGACATCTGTCAGTCGATTGTGGATCGCATCAACAGCAACGCTGGCCGATCCACCGGGCTGCATTTTGGAACAGAAAACGTCCTGACTGCAGAGAAACTGACGCTAAAGGACGATCAGGGCAATCCAGTCGATCTGGGGCATGTAGGGCATGTGACTGAAGTGGACATCGATACGTTGATCCGTGTCTGTTCGATCGGTGCGATTCCGGTTATCCCGAGCATCGCTTTAAGTCGTGTCGGGCATCGGCTGAATGTGAATGCTGACACCGCCGCCGCCGCCGTCGCTCGCGCGTTGTCAGCGGAAAAGTTGATTTTCCTGAGCGATATCCCGGGCATCCTGACCAATATCAGGATCCTCTTCGCGGCTGCGCATGTCACTGCGGCTCAAGTGCGTGCGCTCATTGCAGACGGCACGATTGCGGGGGAATGGTTCCCAAGGTCGAAGCCGCACTTGAATCGCTCGACGCCGGAGTACGTAAGGTCCATATCGTTGATGCCTCAATGCGGCATTCCGTGCTGCTGGAGATTTATTCGGATACCGGTGTTGGGACGGAAATCGTTCCGTAGACGGCTGGCGGGTCATCTCGGGCAACGAGAATCTCAGTCCGCGGAGCGACTGGGCGACAGGTGAACTTCGCACAGTCCGTCGTGTCCACTAAACTTTGTCCGTATTGCAACTAAACCACATTCAGTTTGGCAATGGATTTTCCCCTTTCGTTTGCCCCGGAGATTGTTCGATGACACAGGTTGCCATCTCAAAGAGTCAGGCCATCATTGATCTGTTTGATGACTATGTCATTCCGAATTATCGTCGATACCCGGTCGCACTGGTTCGAGGCGAAGGATCGCATGTCTGGGATGCTGACGGACGACGCTACCTTGACTTGTTTCCCGGCTGGGGCTGCAACATCCTGGGATATTCGCCTCCTGCCGTCGTGAAAGCGATCCAGGAACAGGCGGCTCAGTTGATCCACGTTCCGAATACCTGGTTCACGGAACAGCAGGGACTTTTTGCTGAGTTCCTGTGTACTCGCTGTTTCGGAAAAGCATTCTTCTGCAACAGCGGAGCCGAGGCCAACGAAGCCGCGATCAAACTTGCCCGGCTCCACGGGTCCGCTCAGGGGCGTTATCGGATCATTACGTTTGAACACGGTTTTCACGGTCGCACGTTCGGGGCGCTCACTGCGACAGCGCAGCCCAAGTACCACGAAGGACTGGGGCCGATGCTGGCTGGCTTCCGCTATTCCAGGATGAATGATATCGACGGCGTGCGAAGTCTGATCGACAACGAAACGTGCGGGATCATGATTGAACCCGTGCAGGGCGAAGGTGGCGTACGAATTCCCGAGCCCGGATTTCTGCAGGGACTGCGGGATCTTTGCGACGAACATGGTCTGTTGCTGATCTTTGACGAAGTGCAGACCGGCATGGGGCGCACGGGAACATGGTTCGGCTATCAGCAGTCGGGTGTCCAGCCGGACGTCCTCACCATGGCAAAAGGCATTGCTGCTGGTGTTGCCTGCGGTGCGATGATCTGTCGGGATGAGTTTGCAGGTGACCTGCGCCCCGGAATGCACGCCAGTACGTTTGGAGGTAACTCGTTGGCAATGGCGGCGGGACTCGCGACGGGTTTGACAATTGAACGCGAAGGTCTGCTTGATCACGTTGAGCAGCTGGCCGACGACGTCCGTGCTCAGATGGAAGCCCTGCAGCAGCGACTTCCTATCATTCGCGAAATTCGCGTCTGTGGCATGATGATCGGGATCGATCTCAGCATCGCTTCTGGACCTGCGGTGGCAAAGTGCATGGAACGCGGTGTCCTGATCAACTCCACAAACGACACCGTCGTCCGACTCCTGCCAGCATTGAATGTCAAAGCTGATGATCTGACGGAAGGTCTGCAAGTGATCGCCGATGTCCTCGAAGAAATGGCGAATGAAGCATAAACGACAGAGCTTAGGCGAGCGGCATGCGTCAGCTTGC
>JBBJME010000109.1:0-22158 GCA_037719765.1 Planctomycetaceae bacterium | reverse complement strand
CTTCCAGCAATGCCGCAAGAGCCGCGTCGAGCATCGGCGCCGACTGAGTTTTCATTCGTGTCGAAAGACCGGTGTGGACGTCCCATGAATGATTGTCGCTGTTGGCAACTTTTGGCCAGTTAACCTCAACGACACGGGTACCAGCTTCGACCAGTCGTCGAGCGAGCAGGCAACTTTGACCGAACGTGTTGTTGCCGTACTTTTCACGCAGTTCAGCCGACTCCGCGCTGAGGTTAAACGCTTCACGAGCCTGACCCGACAAGACAAGTCCCAAAGCTTTGCCGTAGTATTCATTGAGAGCGTACTGATCGACGGCTCGATCGAGTGTCTTCATGCCGGCATTCACTGTGTCGCGAAGTGACGCGCGACGTTGCAGGCGATCAAGCGGCACATCCGGACGCAAGGTCAGGTCATCCACTTTAATGCGGTCCATCTTGGCCATATCCATGTCATCGCCGGGGGGATACAGATAGTACGGATCGTAGGCTCGACCAAGAAATCCCGCAGTCCCTGCTTTGCCAATGACGTTACTCTCCTGGAGCGGACGCGGCATCATCACGAACGGCAACATCGGTTTCTGCAACGGCTTTAGTTTGACGATGTTGGAACCGAAGTTCGGAAAGTCTTTGGGACTTGGTGGTTCCAACTGGCCGGAGGGACTGACATTGTCTGCCGTGTAACCGGTGAGCATCTGGTAGATCGCCGCGGTGTGATTGAACAGACCAATCGGCGTGTAGCTGAGTGAGCGAATGAGCGTCGCACGATGAATCTGCTGCGCCAGCTTTGGCATGAGTTCAGTAAACTGCACGCCGGGAATCGTAGTGTCGATCGGATTGAAGACACTCTTGACGTTGTCCGGGACGCCGGTTTTCGGATCCCACAGATCGAGATGACTCGGTCCGCCCTGCAGATAAAGGAGTATGACGCTTTTGGCTCCACCGAAACCTTTGCCTCCGTAGCGAGCTTCTTCGTCGCTCACTTCGTTGCCGCGCGCGGAATTCTCAAGCAACGTGGAAAGACTCAGGCCGGCTAAGGCAGAACTGCCAACACGCAGGATGGCTCGACGCGAAAATCCATCGCAGGTGTCTTTTCCATAGCGACCGGGAATTACAAGCATTGATGGCTCCTGAATGACAAGGTGGGAGGGCGTTGACGGCCGAAGTCGGCAGGTTGCGGGCACCTCAGTGTAAATAGATTCAACGTGAACGTCACGCGAATTCAGGGAAAATGGGAATTGGCCGACTCGGGCACATGTGGACATGTGTTTGAGTCCAGCTGGCGGCAACCGAATACAATGCTGGAAAGTCCTGCGGATTCGTGGAATTGGTTGGGGTGTAACGGTTGAGCCGCAGAGTGGCCTGCCTAGAATGTGGAGTCAAGCCTGACGGTTTCTATGTGAGAGTTGCCGAAACCTTACGCTGTCGAGGTTGTCATCGTTGCCCGTCCGGGGCAACCATCAGTCTATCAGAAGGAGTCCACTTACGATGCCATACACACTGCCCGCCCTGCCCTATGCAACAACGGCGCTGGAACCACACATTGACGCACGCACGATGGAGATCCATCATACGAAGCATCACCAGGCCTACATTACGAACGTCAACAAGGCATTGGAAGGGTCACCGCTGGCTGACAAACCAATTGACGATCTGATGCGTGAATTGAATTCTGTCCCGGAAGCCATCCGCACTGTCGTTCGTAACAACGGTGGTGGTCACGCCAACCACTCACTGTTCTGGACTGTCATGTCTCCAACCGGCGGCGGGGCTCCAACAGGTGATCTGGCCACTGCGATCACGACAGCCTGTGGCAGCTTCGATGCTTTCAAAGAGCAGTTTTCCAAGGCCGCCGCAACACGCTTCGGCAGCGGCTGGGCGTGGCTTAGCGTCAAGACGGGCGGCTCTCTCGTGGTCGAGAGCACGGCGAATCAGGACACTCCGCTGTCCGAAGGACGGACACCAGTCCTTGGACTGGATGTCTGGGAACACGCCTACTATCTGCACTATCAGAATCGCCGTCCCGACTACGTGTCCGCATTCTGGAACGTGATCAACTGGGCCGAAGTGGCTCGTCGCTTCGCAGCAGCCAAAGGCTAAACTAAAAGCTGCATCGATTGAGACGAGTGCCTTGTCGAGACTTGATTTTGGGGTAGGCAGATTCAACCTCAATTCGTTGTCCTGATAAGGCACCGTGAATCGAGCAGTCCTGATCATGTCACACACCAACGTGCGTTCATAATCTGCGTGCGTTGGTGCGTCGGCCCTCTCTTTCAACGCCCTGCATGAATTCTGCCGATGAAGATGCATCGGCTTTTTGAAGGAATACGTATGCGAGTTTTTTCGCGTCGTGGATTGCTGATCAGTGTGTATCTGTTGTTCAGTCTGACTTCGGATTCATTGCAGGGTGCCGAAGAACTCAGCCGCGAATCGATTGTCTCGCGTGTGCGGAACGACATCGAGTACTTTGCGTCCGACGATCAGGAAGGCCGAGGGATTGAAACGAAGGGGATCGAACGATCTGCCGAACGCATCATCGCCGAGTATCAGAAATTCGGACTGCAACCTGCAATGCCGGAGGGGTCCTTCCGCCAGCCATTTGAGGTGGCTCTTGGTGATGTTGTGATCAGCGCAGCGACACATGTGAAAGTGACAGCCCCTGACGGCACCGTGACCAACTTGAAACTGGGCGAGGAATTTCAACCAATCCGTCGCGGCGCGAATGGCGAGGCCAGCGGCGGAATTGTGTTTCTGGGATACGGGATCCGTTCCGATGAAGAACCGTACGACGACTATGCCGACATCAACGTCGAGGGCAAAGTGGTGATTGTCATTCGCCGCGAACCCCAAAACTACGACGGCGGAGCTTTTAAGGGGACGGCCACCAGTTCAAACGCATATATCGATCGGAAACTGGAACTGCTGAAGAAGGCGAAAGCTGCGGCAGTCCTGTTTGTGAACGATTTTTCCAGTTCGCCGACGGACGCAACCGACGAATTGGCAACACCATCCAGTTTTGGAAACGACGGTGACTCACTGCCGTTTGCACATGTCAGGCAAAGCATCATCGACCGCGTGTTGAGTGCCACGCCGCTGAAGACAAAAGACGGCGAGTCGTTGTCCAGTCTGAAGGCCGTGGCGCAGTATATCGACGCCAGTCTGAAACCTTTGTCGCAGGAACTGGCGGGTTGGTCAGCCGATGTGACAACAAAGTTTCAGGCCAATTCGGTGACGGCATACAATGTGATTGGTGTCATCGAAGGCGAAGGCCCGCATGCAGATGAGACGATCGTCATCGGTGCCCATTATGACCATCTGGGATTTGGCGGATATGGTTCCCGCTCACCAACTCGCAATGGCGAAATTCACAATGGTGCTGATGACAATGCGTCCGGTACAGCGGCGGTGCTCGAACTGGCTCGTAGAATTGCCTCCGGTCCGAAACCACAACGTCGCATGATATTTATTTGTTTTTCGGGTGAAGAACGGGGACTCATTGGCAGCAACTACTACGTTCTGCATCCCGTCGTTCCGCTGGACGACACGATTGCGATGATCAATTTCGACATGATCGGCAACCTGAAGAATAACATGGTCGAGGTGAACGGGGTCGGCACTGCGGAAGAGTTTCGTGGAATCGTCACGAAGGCCGACGAGGCCACTCCGATCGATATCACGATTGTCGACGGTGCTTTCGCCGGAAGTGATCATTTGCCATTCTATCTGAAGCAGATTCCCGTCATGTTCTGCTTCACCGGCATGACGTCGATCTACCATACACCGGATGATGATTTTGAAACGCTGAACATCGAAGGCGCTGTATCTGTCATCGACTATTCTGAGCAACTGCTGCGTGGAATTGATGGCCTGGAAAAACCACCGACATTCATTGCGGCGCAGTCCGGTAAACGTCGAGCAGCCAGTCGGGCTCCATTCCTTGGCATTCAGCCGGACCTTGCTGCAAGCGGCGCAGAAGGCATCGTGATTCGATCCGTGCGGGAAGCATCTCCGGCAGAGGCTGGCGGTCTTCAAACTGGCGACATCATCACAAAGGTCGATGAAACAACGGTTGAAGGATACCAGACGATGATTGAGATTCTGATCGAGTCAAAACCCGGCGACAAACTGAAACTCAGCTTCAAACGCGGCAGTGAAGTGAAAGAAACAGAAGTCACGCTCGCCGAACCGCATCGATAACAGCCCCGGGATTCTTCCTACGTCCCCAGTAAATACTCCCGCAGTTCCCGCATCAGGATTCCGCAGCGCTGAGCGAACGTCTCTGCATCCGGTGCGCGACCGTACGGGACGGCGACGATGGACACGAGACGCGCTGTCCTCGATTTCCCGTCAGGTCCTGCCGCCGAACGAGTGGTCTCGAACTGGACTTCAATGTCCAGAGGCTTTCGCTCGGTCGTGCTGCCCCAGCGTCGTGTGAAGCCCAGTTTTCCGATGCGGATCTTCATTCGCGCGTGATCCTGGCTGAGAATATCAACCTTGTACTCACGGATGAAGGCATGCAGCTTCATGGCCGTCAGATCCAGCGACGTTGCAACCTCGATGCGTTCGCGGAATTCGAGCAGACCGTCTTTCAGAGTGAATTGTGGTTGATCCTGTCCTTCTTTCACTTTCTTCTGAGCCTCGTCATCGACCACTTCTGTCTCCCAGCAAGTCCGATTGCGCCCTGTTTCCTTGGCGCGATACAAACAGACATCGGCTCGTTCCAGCAGAGTATTCACGGTGTCACCCAACCGAGCGGCTGAAACGCCGAATGACGATGTCACGCTGAGCGATGTGATGCCGCCAATCGAACTCTTCGCGATCGCATGACGCAGCCGTTCGGCGCGGCGGACGGCCGAATCCAGGTCAGTATCCGGACACAGGATGACAAATTCTTCGCCGCCGTATCGTCCGATCACTTCGGAAGAATACGTTTCGTTCTGCAGCATCCGCGTCAAATCGACCAGCACCTGATCGCCGATTTTGTGACCATAGGTATCATTGATTCGTTTAAACTTATCGACATCCAGAAAGATGGTACTCAAATGACGAGTCCCTTCCTGCGCATGAAAGTCCTCGATCATATGACGCAGTTGTGTCTCCAGCTGTCCGCGATTGGCCACGCCTGTCAGCGCATCACGCGTCGCGGCCAGTTTCAGTTCCACGTATTCACGACTTTGGCGGCGCACGCCACTCGTGCTTCGCAGTAACTGGACGGCACCGAAAACGTGGTCGCCTTCCCCGATGATCGGCATTGAATACACGTCGACTTTCAAATGCCGCGATTCACTCACACGACACAGCCGCGTCGCGAACAAGGGACGACCATTCTGGAGTGCCTGGCCCAGCATCGTTGTTTCACGGTTTTCCGGGGCGGGTTGATTGTCAGTCAGCGACTGCAACTGGACATCGACGGGTTGCCATGTCCTTCCCAGAACGCTCTGCAGCGGCAGACCGGTCATCCCCGGCATGCCATCGCTCCAGATGCAATAATTTCCATTGGAATCGACAATATAATAACCATCATACAACTGTTGAAACTGGTACAGCACATTGATGAACTGTGCGATCACAACGATTTCATTTCGCTGCTGGTCACTGACGTCCGTGGCTTGTGGTTGCTGCTGAAACGGATCACTGTAGCGGAACAGCGAATCGCCATCCTTCTCAAACCAGCGATTCAGCGTGCGAATGACGTTACCGTCGTAACGACTGCCCGACTGTTCGTCCAGAATATTCAGAATCTCCCTGTGGGTCATCCCGCGACGATACGACTTGGGCGAACTGAGAGAATCATAGGCATCGGACACAGCCAGGATGCGCGATCCCAGTGAGAGTCCTGTCTGCGGACCGTTGTCTCCATCCATGATTCCGGCACTGTCGAAATCTTCGTGAATCATTGTGAGCATCGAAACGACTGAAGGATCCGTATGCATGACCTGCAGCAGATTGACTCCTGCATGATGATGCATCAGCACGAAGTCGTGTTCTTCGCCGCTGAGCTTGCCCGGCTTCTTCAGGATGTGTTCGGGGACGCCAATTTTGCCCACGTCATGCAGCAGCGCTGCGATTTCCAGGGATCGACGCTGTTCGTCATCCCAGCCCAACAGCTTGGAAATTCCACTGGAGATTGCTGCAATTCGTTGAGCGTGCATCAGCGAAGCCGGATCCTGCAGCTTCATACAACGCAGCAACAGTGTCATCAGCTCGCGAGGAATAATCTGCCGTTCCGGCCCCGAATTCTGCTTTCGCCGCGCGTCTTCCGCCAGCGCCAACAGCCGAATCAGAACACCACTGGTGTCTGTCGGGATGGCCGGCGTCAGACTGTCGGCTGACAGACCTGTACTGCGCTGGATGGAGGAAAGTGTGGACAAAGTCAGCGGCATTCATTTTCGTTTCGGGATGATCCTGAACCGCAGACTTTTGTCCGCACTCAGGACCACGAATCCGAAAAGCAACGTGGGGAAAATCTGCGACACCTCGAGGCATCGCTGCAACAACTGTAGGTCACATCAGGAAGACATGGCGTCATGTTTCTGGAATTCAACCAAATGTGTCCGTCGTGACAACTCGTGCGATCGTTACCAATGACATATCCGCACGCATTTTTGGCGTGAAATCATCCCGGGAACTCCCGGAACACGGATCTGCCACCCGGAGTGCAGTGATCTCAGCGATGTCAGTGAATGTGATTGCCGGACATATCAATCACAGCAAACCAAAACGCTGCAATGTTGTTTTCAGCTCGGCCAACTGTGCATCCGTCAGCGCGGTCAGCGGAAGCCGCACCTCACCACAGTCCATACCGATCAGCTTCATGGCGGCCTTGACGGGAATCGGATTCGTAGAAAGTCCCAGCATATCGCGGCACAATGGGAAGAGTTTGTGATGCAGCTGCTGAGCTGTCGCAACGTCACCGGATTTGAACGCTGTGACCATGGCCTTAACCTCTTTGGGGACGATATTACCAGCCACTGACACTACACCACTGGCACCCAGTGCCAGCAATGGCAGCGTCAGGCTGTCGTCGCCGGAGAGCAGTGTCAGGTCGGACGCGGACAGAATCTGTGACGCCTGATCCATCAAGCCGGTGGATTCCTTGATCGCCACGACACTCAGGCAGGTGTCGGCAACGCGGCAGATCGTTTCCGGTTCCATGTTCTTTGCAGTCCGACCAGGAATGTTGTAAAGCACAATCGGCAGATCCACATGCTCCGCGACCGCGCGGTAATGCTGAAAGAAGCCTTCCTGCGTCGGCTTGTTGTAGTAAGGCGTCACCATCAGCGCGCCATTCGCTCCCGCGCGTAGCGGATGCGGTCAGGCGGATTGCCTCCGCTGTGCAGTTTGAGCCGGTTCCCGCCATGACCGTGATTCGACCTGCGGCGTGTTCACGGTGATTGCGATCCGCAGCGCCGTGTTCGTCGTGGGTCAATGTCCGGACTCTCTCCGGTTGTTCCGACCGGAACCAGGGTGTCCGTCCCGGCGGTACGTGAAAATCGATCAGCGTTTTCAGCATGCTCTCATTCAGCGAACCATCGCTGTGCATCGGAGTGACTAACGCAACCGACAAGCCCGCAAACATTTCTCCACGTCGTGCCATGATTTATTCTTTTACCAAACAAGATTCAAAAACCGACTCGATCGCCAGCAATATACAGGATTCGCGACACAATTCCAGGGGCGACCACCCCGCCGCTCATGGTTGGCAAATCTCCAAAGCACTCTGATTCGTAACCAGAATGCTCGGTTTGGACGGTCATTTATCAAATAGCACATCCTGCGTTTCATTTGCGATCGGAACGACATTCGGATCGGAACGAGACCAGAATTGCAGGTGGAAGATCAATGCGGTCGTTGCGGTGATGATTGACAGTTGCGTGATGTAGTCGAAGTCCATTTGTTTGCCGACGAAAAGTACAAGTCCGTAAGTCAACAGGCAGATCTTGACGGCCACCGGAATGATTTCAATTCTGGCTGCGATTTGATTTCGTAAAATCCATCCCACGATGAAGCCGCCCGCCGTGATCGCTGCGGGGACAAGACTTGAAAAGAAAAACCATCCGCCGATTGACATGCCAATCTTTCCGATCAGGAGTAGCAGGATCCGAAGAAATGCTTCCGTTCCAAAGACTCGCCAGATGCGATTCATGCGTTTCAGCAACTTGTACCCTTTCACTCAGATGATCGGGAGATAGCTCGCTGCGGCCGAGACGTTGAAGGTGACTAGCAGACTTATCCCACGTTGGAGGTAACTCCTCCGGTCTATCCGCAAGATCCTGAGCCGCGTTTTCGCCAGTCAACACCCGACAGCTGTGACAGCGCCAGCATCAGTGCGTGAGTCCCGTTGCGGCCGAAGCCCTGCGCTTTGACCGCAAGATAAAGCTGTTGTGCCAGCGCGAGTCCGGGCATGGACAAGCCCATGCGTCGGGATTCTTCCAAAGCAATTCCCATGTCCTTGATGAAGTGTTCGACGAAGAATCCAGGATCAAAATTGTTGTCGATGACACGGGGGCCAAGATTTGACAACGACCAGCTTCCCGCCGCACCGCTGGACACGGACTTCAGCACAGTTGGCAGGTCCAGTCCGGATTTGTAGCCGTACAGCAATCCCTCACAGACACCAACCATTCCGGTCGCGATCAAAATCTGATTCACCATTTTTGCGTGCTGACCAGCCCCCGCACCGCCCTGGTGGACGATCGTTTTTCCCATCGCTTCCCACAGCGGCTGCAACGCAGTCACGATTTCGGCGTCGCCACCGATCATGATTGACAGCGCAGCATTCCGGGCTCCGATGTCGCCACCGGACACCGGAGCATCCACGCTGTGGACATTTTTTGCTTTTGCTGCCTGATAAATCTCAACCGCAAGAGACGGCTGACTGGTCGTCATATCAACGAGAACACTGCCCGCTTTCGCTCCAGCCAGGGCACCATTGTCCCCAAGCATCACTTCGCGGACATCAGACGGAAATCCGACAATAGAGAAAATCACATCGGAGTTCTGAGCGACCTCTTTGGGCGATGCAGCCCACGACGCTCCCTTGCCAATCAGAGCCTCCGCCTTCTGCTTCGTCCGCGAATACACCGTCGCTGCGAACCCCGCGCCGATCAGATGCTCACACATGCTGGAACCCATTACGCCGGTCCCGATCCAGCCGATCCGAGTCTTTCCGGCCACTAACTGCGGCACTGTCATCAGTTTGTTCCCCGTTTCCACGACTGACCCTACACCGTTGCCAAAAACACCACTCGCTCAGCAATCCTCGCAGTATACAAAAGATCGTCCGTTCTTCCATGACACGACAAATTCGGCTGTGCTACTTGCCTGGATCGGATCGAAGCCCTGTGGTCTGCTTGATTCTCCCATGGTTTCCCAAGAAGCAACGCGAATCGTGTAATCTGAGTTTGACGTCACTGTACGAATGTCGCTCTAATGCGGTCGTCAGTTGGCGATCGCTTTTCGTCTGGTCCGCGGATAATTTGTGGGGGGCCAACAGGAGGTCATCATGGAAATTGAGAATCCGAACAATCTGCCGCTTGTGGAACGTATTAACAAGGCGGAGCATTTTGCACGCGAGCTGTGCGAACACTTGCAGCAGGCGTTTCTGCCAAAGCTGTCGGATCTGCGTTCGTCCAGCAAGAAGTTGGACCCTGAGGTCGTCAGCGACCAGACGATGTTTGATCAGATGTCATCCGTCGTAAAAGCAGAGCAGTTTGCATCCGACATCTACGCGCGGCTGATCCTGTATTTGGAGAGCATCCGGAAAGACGCCATTGATGTTCTGGGGATCGGCAACACGATGTCGGAAATCAAGGAGCGGAAAACTTTGGTGGACATACAAGATATTGTGATGGAAGAATAACTTTAGCACAAAATCGGCGATTTGATTTACAAGCGAAATGGTCTTGACTAACCTGCCCCACATCGCTCGCTGAGCCAGTGGATTTTGGCCAGCAGCGAATTAGACCGAAGTGGGCGATTAAGGATTTCTGATTTCGATTCTGGCTCATTGCTGAACGATATCATTCAACCGAATGGAATCGGTTGTGTACTGCGGAAAGGATTCTGCCATGCCTGTTACATTGTCCATCATCCAACGATGGACCAATGCCTGCATCGCCGGTCTTCGCTGCAGTGCTCAATTCGCTTCCAGCCCGCTTCGCACCTGAGACGCAGCACTTCGCGGTGTCCAGTCATCTGCTCAACCTGGGAGGGAACCTGTTCATGAGCATTCAGAAACCAATGGTAGGCATTACCGGTGATTTTCGTCCGGAACGCTACAACGGTGCAGCACTCACGTGGTTTAACACGGGTTACTACGACAGCGTGAGCGCTGCCGGTGGTATTCCGCTGCTGCTGCCTCCGCTTGAAAACGATGATGATCTGAACCAGATCATGGAAAACGTGACCGGCGTTATCGTGTCAGGCTGCAATCTGGATCTTGATCCCACGCGGATGAAGATGCACATTCATCCGTCCGTGAAAGTGATGCCGAAACGACGCGAAGACTTCGATCGTCGTGTTGCGGAAATGGCCATCAAACGCCGTCTGCCGATCCTGGCAATCGGTTCCGGAATGCAGCTGGTGAATGCTCTGTGCGGCGGCACGCTCTACCAGCATATCCCCGAAGAAGTTCCGCGCGCTCTGCATCATCGCGATCCAGTCGAACAGAATCTGCGACATGTCCTCGAGATTGTTCCCGGAACGCGCCTGGACGCGATCTACGGACCTGGTGAAGTTCGCGTCAACAGTGCGCATCACATGGCCGTGAAAGATTTGTCATCGCGATTTCGCGTGAGTGCCACGTGTCCTGACGGCGTGATCGAAGCCTATGAATCGATCGAAGACAACTGGTTCTGTCTGGGAGTCCAGTGGCATCCGGAAAGCAACACCGCGTCCGCGCTGGATCTGCAGATCTTTGAAGCCTTCATCGATGCTGCAGCCAAAGAAGCCGCTCCCGCAGACATTCTTCCGATGAACGACATGTTCCGCCGCGCTGCGTAATCTGTTCTGCAGGGGAATGTGATCGCTCTGACACATGGCCAGGTCTTTTGACCTGGCTATGTTTGTTTTGCGGGATTACCGGCTTCAGCCTGCGGATTTCTGTTTCGACTGTTCCACCAACTGTCCCGCCCAGACCTGAAATTCGTCAGCCAGCGGAGGCTGACACGGTTGCGAGTAGTCAATGCGTTGATCGTAGCTGCCTGCATCGTACGCCTGCTGCAGCGCCGCGCGAATGTCGAGACCCACATCCGGGTCGTTGCCAGCCAGCGGAATTCGGATGCATGGCAACGCCTGCCGGATACTGCGTGGATAGACTTCGAATCGACGTGTGTGAGCCCGATGCACGCAAACCAGGTAGTCGTAATCGTAACGACCAGCCGTAGAGAATTCGGCGATAGCCACCACATGTGGCCCGCGCCGAAGCAAATCAATCTCCACAAGATGAGTATCGCTGTGAAGGATTTCGCGTTGTTTCGTCACGTAGGAATCTCGCCCGGCGCCGGCGTACTTGTTGCTCGGACTGATCAGTTCAATGACGGTGACGACGCGCATATTGGATTCGCGGTCGAGAATCTCGATGAACGGCTGTCGAATCTCCAGATCTTGTGCTTCCAGCACAATCGGTTCGTCGATCTCCGGCAATTCTGCGACGGCAACACCGCCGTTCTGATCCGAACGTCCTTTCGTGTGCCGCACCCAAACATCAGGAATGATCGCGTGATCCTGCCAACCTGACGCCGATTCGACATAAACACGTTCCCCGACAGAAGCCGCGTAGCGTGGACGGATGCGAGGCGCAATCTGGTCAGCCAGATAGACGACCATTCGGCTGTGAATTCCCGGAAAGATTGCAGGGTTTTCGAGGTACGGGTCCATTCCCGGAAAGATCAGCGGCACAGCAGAGTCCTTAGACAGTCTTTCGCTGGAGTACAGGCACCAGAGATGTCTCAGCATAGCAAAACAGATCCGGGATATCACGGAATTCTGGAAAAGCGAGCCAAATACCGGACGTCCTGAACGAACTAAGATTCAGGCCGAGAACAGGGTTTGCCTGTCGTGAGTTTCGCCATACGATTCCCCGGCTGGATTGTTCAGAGCACACATTGGTTCTTCACATGAAACACCGTCATCTGATCCTGGGGATCATCGCATGGATCGCAATTGGCGTTTCCACGTGGATGGCGGTGCGCGGGACGGATGCGAAGGAACAGCGTTCTGTCGCGGATATTGTGGGCGGGATCGGTCAATGGGTGGCGGGCGAAAAGTCGGAACGGATCGCAAGGTCAGATTCGTGGATTGTGCTGTCGCCGGGAGATCCGATTCTGATGAGACAAGCCGACGGGACGTTTCCCCAGGTGGGCCGAGTGCGTAACCATTTTTCTCACGAACCGAAAGAAGCATGGACGAAACAAGCGTCAGTCGTCTTTTACAACACGGTTGCGGAGGAATGTCCCGACGGCTTTGTGCTCGAATACCACACGACGCCCACGGCCCTCGATTGGGTTGTCCGCACTATGGTGCCTCCGGAGCGACAGCAGGAAATCGCCAGGCTGATCGCTGACGACTGGAAATCGCATCGCGAAGAAGTCTTAAGCAATTGCAGCCGTCCTGGAAAAGAGTCTGGCATACGCCGTGATCGCAATCGAAGCGGAGATTCCCGCGATCATTCAGGACCATCGCAATGAGTTCGGACAACTGGCTGATCGCTACCAGGCAGAAATTATCCGAAAGCAGATCGTGCCACTTGTCCGCAAAGAGATTCTGCCGATCGTTGAAGAAGAGATCACTCCGATGGCCAGCGAACTTGGCCTGGAGCTGTGGGATCGTGTTTCGTTGTGGTCGTTCACATGGCGGCACATCTGTATGACGTCTCACCGCTGCCTGAGAAGAACGCGGTGAAAACTGAATTTGACCGGTTCCTTGAACAGGAAGTGCGGCCACAACTTGAAGCACGTTCAGATCAGTTTGTCACGATCACGCAGCGGATTATTTCCCGCGTGAGCAGGAATGACCGCGTCCGCAGCGTGATTCGTGAAAATCTGCGCAAAGTTTCCTCTGATCCTGAGCTGCAGGCAATTATCTGGAGCGTCGTGCAGGAATCGATTTCGCAGAACGAAAACCTTAAAACTTCACTGCAGGATTATTGGAAAAGTGCCGAGGTTCAGAATGCGCTGCAGGTAGCGAACGTGCGTTTCGAGCCGACAGCGCGGGCGATCGGTGATGCGATCTTCGGCAACCGCGAAAACGGTGTCACTCCGGAGTTCTCGCGTGTGCTGCGGAGTCAGATCCTGCTCAAGGACCGACGGTGGCTAGTCGTTGTGCCACACGGGACAGGTCATCCCAAACCAGGTGAGAGCAGCAGTCACTCAAGGGACGATTTACTGATTCTCATTGCGAAAGAATCCATGGAGTTTCCGATCGAATTTCAAGGCACGGCACAAAGTCCGCTCACGCTGACGGCCCCGGAAGCATTATCAGCTCCGGAACGGGTGAAACCGTGATGCCAGGCGCAGAACCCGCTCCAGAATCAGACGTCGGCAGGCCTGTGGAATCAGGGGCGACCGGTACCAGCATTGAAATCCGCAATCTGACGGTGCGCGCGGGCGAACGCACGTTGCTTGCTGCTGCCGCCTGTACCTTTTCCGCCGGTGAAATTGTCTTGTTACTTGGTTGTAGTGGTGTCGGCAAGTCCGTTCTGCTGAAGATCCTGGCCGGACTGATTGACGATGCACATCCAGGCATCCAATACAGCGGTGAAATTTCATTCGTCGCGGCCGATGGAAACCGACGAGGTGTTTCGGATGCCTCGCATCCAGTCTCGGTTGTCTTCCAGAACTTCGCGCTGCTGGACGAATTGTCGCCCGTGCAGAATGTCCAGATCGCCCTGGCGCATGCTCAGATCCGTCACAAGGACGCCAGGTCGCGGGCTGCCGAATTGTTAGCGGATCTGCGAGTTCCCACCGACCGCGCGACGGCCGTGTTGAGCGGTGGCCAGCAGCAGCGACTCGCGATTGCCCGCGCCATCGCTCCGAATTCTGACGTTGTGCTGTATGATGAGCCAACGTCGGGTCTGGATGCCAGAACGGCGCAGCAGGTCGCCGATCTGATTCGCGAAACGCAGCAGCGGTATCGACGCACGTCGATCCTTGTGACTCACGATTATGAAACGCTCAGTCGAATTGCCGATCGAATTATCCTGCTCGATCATACGAATCTCCGGTTGGTCGAATTGCCAAAGTCGGAATGGTCCAGTCTTCCCGCAGCCCTCGGCACTCCTCCTCGCGCTGCGACGGATGTGATCGTTCATTCGTGGAAGGAAAGGATCAGACAGGTTGGCCTGACATTTCTGACGCGATCAGGAATCCTCGTCGAAGAAATCCTGTTACTGCCGTTTTCACTGCTGCCAATGTGGCGTAGTTGGCGCTGGGGCCTGCGTTATACGCTGTATTACACGCGTCTCGTGGCAGGTCCATCCGCCTGCATTTACATTGCTGTCGCAGGTATGATTCTGGGTTATGTGGCGCAGGACTTTGTGTTTCGCTATTTGCCGTTTCGGCAGTTTACGGAACCGTTATTGACTGAAAACCTGCTCAATGCCACCGGCTTTTCGCTGTTCCGATTCCTTGTGCCTATCCTGTCCACGATTTTGATCGCCGCTCGCTCCGGCGCTGCCGTGTCTGCGGATGTTGGCAGCAAAGTCTACGGAAATCAGCTGGATGCGATGAAGACCATCGGCATGAATCCCGAACGCTCGTTGAGGACACCGATCTTGTATGCGTTTCTGGTCGGCACCCCGTTCCTGGCGTTGTTGAGCTACGCAGTCGCGGCGTTGACGGCAGCGTTTGCGTTTCTGATCAGCCATCAGGATCTGGCGATTGCATTCTGGGATGCGCATTTTCACAAAGAACTTGTGCAGCCCGCGTCGATATTTTATCGAGGCAGCGAATGGCTGCTCGCGAAACTCGTCTGTTGCGGACTGGGTGTCGCGATGATTTCGTGGCGTTGCGGAGTGTCGCCAAAGTTATCGGGAGCGGAAATCAGCCAGGGCGTGACTCGCACGATCTTGTGGGCGACACTCTTCGTGCTGTTCGTACACTTTGTGTTTTCGTTGTTTGAATTCAAAGCGGTTGTGTAGGATCACATGGATGCCGAATCAGACTCGTATCGTATCGCCCGGTCCCCGTCCGGAGACTGTGCTCACAACAACGAGGGAGATCCTGACACCACCGGCTGACTGGTCACTCTTGCTGCCTGGAGATCCCGGGCTGACTCGTCGCGTTAAAGCGGCGGGACCATCCTGGACGGTGCAGGAGAAGCGCGGTCGAAAGACTTTTTCTCAGGGCGTCTGGGCACCGCGGGCGAACATCGCTGCCGCGATCAAACAGCTTGAAGTTGAGCGTTCGACGGGGGCTTATGCCAAACGCCAAGCGTCAAGTGCGAAGCGCCGTGAGAAAACGCAAACGGAGTATGTGGCCACGTTTCAAGATGCAGTATTTCAATTCCTGGCATTTGCTCCGATTCATCTACAGCTCGCCGCGCAACTTGCCGAAGCCGTTGCTGCCCACGCCACGCCCGTCGGAAGTGGCACCGTCGCGCGGACAAAACAGATCCCCGTGGAACGCCGCGCTGAAGCGGCCGTGATAGCCTGGATGCGACATCAGACAACACTCTACGATGAAATGAAGATCGCGCGCATCAAGGGGGAACGCCGCGAAGTCCGCCGCATGCTGGCCGAACAATCTCGCCAGCTGTTGCGACAATATCGCGACGGGATCGCTGTGCCGCCTGGCAAGTGCGAGCTGCGAAGTGCGCTCGCAAAGAAACACGTCTGAGCGTGAACTCGAACTGAAACGACATCCTTTGTTCATCGGCCCAACGGGCCAGCCGTATGTCAGCCCTGGGCAACGCCCAGGGTATGATGAACAACAGAACAAGAAGCCCCAAAGGGGCGGCTCTAAACCGTTAGAGCATTGATAGTGCTGCCCCGTTGGGGCTTGATTGTTCGCGATCATCAAATTCCTGGGTCAGTGCCCAGGCTGACATAGATGCGGCCCGTTGGGCCTGAACGCACTGATTTCATCGTTCATTGGTCTGCAATCGTTGTTCATTCGCGGTATCGGATTCCAATTCGTCATTTCCGCACGGTGGAACCCTATTCCGCCCTAAACCAGGAGCCATTGGGCTAGCGCCATACCGCTCACAAAACACGGTCACCTCGCAATTGACGCAGGATTACTGCTGGCAGTACACTTTGCCCGTGATTTCAGCTCACTGACGGCAGATGGATTTGCCGTGCAGAATTCCGTTAGTCAGGGACGACTCTATGAATGCCGCTCAATCTCCGCGCGACGTCATTTCTTTTGGCGACGTGGAACAGTTGCGTGAAGCCCGTCGAATCATTCGCCAGGAAGCCGATGCGCTCGGGCGACTTGCGGACAGCCTTGACCCGAGCTTCTGCGATGCCGTCCGCGCGATTCGAGCGGCGACGGGTTGTGTCATTGTCACCGGGATCGGCAAGGCTGGCTTGATCGGCCAGAAGATCGTGGCCACGCTGGCAAGTACCGGAACGCGTGCGCACTTCCTGCATCCCACTGAAGCACGGCACGGAGATCTGGGATGCATTGGGCCGGACGATGTCGCACTGGTCCTCTCCAACAGCGGAGAGACGGAAGAACTTGTCACGTTGATTCCAACGCTGCGGTCGCTGCGAGTTCCCATCGTTGCGATCACGCGGGATCATGAAAACTCCGTGGCGAGGCAGGCCGATGTTGTCGTGCAGATCGGCAAGCATCAGGAAGCGGGAGAACTAGGACTGGCACCGTCGTGTTCCACAACCGCCATGCTGGCTCTGGGTGATTCCCTGGCGCTCGTGATCAGTCAGTCGAAAGGATTCACCGCGCGAGACTTTGCTGCTTATCATCCGGCAGGAAGTCTGGGCCGTCAATTGTGTCCTGTGAAGGAAGTGATGCGTTCCGGGAACCAGTTGCGTATCGCATCGGAAAACGAAACCGTGCGGGAAGTGATGATTCATCACAGCAATCCGGGGCGTCGTACGGGAGCCGTGATTCTGATCAACGAAACAGGCCGCTTGACCGGACTCTTCACCGACAGCGATCTGGCGCGGATGTTTGAGACCCGCCGTGACGAACAGCTGGATCAACCGATTCGACTGGTGATGACCTGCAATCCGATCACGATGGGGCCGGACGTGCTGCTGCCTGAAGCCATTCATCTGATGTCCGAACGTAAGTTGAGTGAAGTGCCGGTGATCGACAAAGACCGGACTCCGATCGGTATGCTGGATATCACTGACGTGCTGCAGAAAGTGCATGTGGCTGAACACGGCAGCGGCAGTCCGGCCGCATTCGAGTCACGAAAAATTCTGCGAACAGCGTGACCGCACTTCGTGGCTCAACGTTCGTCGTTCATGTTCCTGCGGTCAAAATGCAGTCTGGAAATCTCCCATGTCGCTGTCAACGATACCTCGAGGCCCTCGCACGTTGCTGGTTGGCATCGTCCTGGTGACCTTGTACGTCGGGTATTCTCAATTGACTGCACCATGGCTGAAGATTGAACAAAAACAGCAGCGAATGGTGGTGTCATCGGCTGCACCGGCAAATTCACCGGTCTTCCTGGAACGAGCCGAGATGTGGTTCAAGGAAGATCCGTGGGTCAAAAACGCGAACGCACGATTTGGTGACGGTTCTCGGTTCATGTACTTCCAGAATCATGAATTGTTCAATGAAGACCGTTCGATCAAAGTGGATCCGATTGCCATGTTATGGGAGGACGACAAGTCCGAAGTCCCGTACACGCTGACCGCCCGATCGGCTCAACTGGACGCCTCGACAAAATTTAAACTCGACTCCAACGAGTTCGGTACGATCAGCAGCGGACAGTTGCAGGGGGATGTTCGCATTACGGGCCCTGATGGATTACGAATCGAAGGTCGCACGTTTTCCATTTCGGAGAATGCGCTGAAAGTGACCACCAGCCAGCCGGTCAGATTCTGGTGGGGGCCGCACAGCGGAATCGCCCAAAGCGGTGCCGAAATTGACCTGCTGTCATCGGCAGTCTCAGAAAAACGGGGCTTGATGTCCATCACGGATGTGCAACGAATTCGCCTGTTGGGCAGGGTTGAGTGTGATTTGTTCTTCCAGGATGAAGATGCTCGCAGCGAAGCTGTGCAGCTTAAGATCAGCGCCGCCGGCGGCTTTGAGTTTTTCGTCCCGACGCACCAGGCCACGTTTCGCGGGGTGACCAATCGAAAACTGTTGAAAGATAACCAGGTTCTGGTTGAACGACCGACGATCTCCGGCGGACTGGATCGGCTGTATTGTTCCACGCTGACCCTACAGTTTCAACCCGCGGTGCGGGAAGCTGGTGCTGCACAAAGACGTTCCACGAAATTGCAGCTGGCAAGTATTCAGGCCGAAGGTTCCAGGGTCATATTCACGTCTCTGGAACAGAATGTGACGGCCACCATGAGTTGGCTCAAATACTACGTCGAAGAACGAGTAATGAAATTGTCAGGTGGCCACACGCCTTCCACCGTACCGTCCGAAGCCCGTTCAGATTTATCAGAAAAGCAGCATGTTGACCGCATCACATGTCGTCGCTGCGCATGATGTGCAGAATCAGATTCACACGATTCAGTGTTTAGGACCGGGGCGGATTGAACCGTCCGACCTGCCGTCCGCTGCGACACCTTCTGATAATGAAGGATCGTTTGATGCAGAATGGACGGAGTCGTTGATCATCAGTCAGTCGCCAGAGCAAAAAGTCACGCTGAAGGGCAAGGCCAGGATTTCCCGGGCAAACATCCACGAAGCAGAACAAGGGATGAGTCTGAGCGGTGACATGATTGAAATGACCGGAACGCGGTCATCGGATGCCGCAATGCCGGTCAGTGCGTCCCATAACTCTCCGCAGAAATCAGCAATGGATCTGAGTCGTGTCAATCCGAAAGAACTAGTGGCAACCGGAAACGTGATGATGACTCATCAGGACGTGACTGGGCAAGTCAGTCAAAAACTCACGGTTAGTTTTGTGGACATGGCCGCAGGCGGTGGCCCGGCGGACAAAATCAGGACAGTCAGCCAGCCGTTGGGGGGCACCGATTCATCCACAGACCAGGGAACGACAAAATTCTTTTGCGACACCGCCAAAGCCAGCATCAGTTTTGCGCGAGATGCTGATCACAAGGCGCGCGGCGAGTGGAACGATGTCTGGCTGTTTGGCAAGGTCAGGATTGAACACACCGGCATCAAGAAGGACAGCGACTTTGCCGCAGAAGGCAATGCACTTTCAGCGAAGTCAGGTTTTTCAGAGATTGGTGAAATCAGCCTGTTCGGAGATCCGGCGGAGGCTCGTCTGGCTACCCGGCGCATCGAAGGACCGCGGATTGACCTGCGTGAACTCCTGAACGGAGCGACGGGTGTTGAACGTGAAGCTTCAGTTGCAGGCAGTGGCAGCATTCGGTTTATCAACGAGAATGGACTGGACGGTAAGACTTTGCAGAAGCCGGCACGGGTGGAAGTTTATTGGACTGATTCGATGACGTATTCCGATCGCACTGCGTCATTCATCGGCAACATCCGTGCGGTGATGACGAACAATGTTGATCACAAAGTGGAACTGACATGTGCCAGCATGAAAATCCGCTTCATTCAGGACCTGCAGTTTCAGCCCGGAAATCAGTCGAAAAATGAGCTGCACGCTGCCAGCGGATCGGCTGATGCCGGGAATGGCCCGATTGAACGGATTGAATGTAACAGCAAAGTCGTCGTGGATATTGATCAGATGAAAAGTGGCGTTGTCGAGTCGCGAAATCATGCGGAGTTTTCGGATCTGACAGTCAACATGATCACCGGTGACTTTGATGCAACGGGTTCCGGCAGTTCCGGAATTATTGAATCGACGCATCCGAATTCGAAAAACACACCACGCGCCACGCCCCGTGCCGTGGCCCGGGCCAATACGCCGGTTTCAACACCGACCGATGCGTTTGTGTTTGTGCAGGCTCGTTTCATTGGCAGCATTGAAGGCAACTACAAGCAGCGGATTGTCCAGTTGAAACAGCATGTTCGCGGAGTGTTCGGACCGGTGCGTCAGATGGGTGATCGGATCGTGCTGGATGAATTGAATTTCAACGAATTACCGCCGAGTACGGGTTCGATGCGATGTGAGAATCTGTCGTTTTCGCAGATTGAATCCGGGGAAAGCGAAGGGGCAGCGCAATTCTCGATGGTGGCTGAATCGAATACTTCAGACGGATCCAGCGGAACTCATGCACCCTGTCATCTGGAATCGAACGAGATCTCCGGCGATGCCGACAAGATTACGTACGATTCGTCTAAACAGCAGTTCATCCTTCGTGCCGACAAGGGTCGGCAGGCGACCGTGTCGTATCGGCGAGCACCCGGCGCTGCACCAGAGACACTGAGCGGGCAGCAGTTTGAATACTACCGTGATCGAAACCAGCTTAAGGCCAGTGAGATTACGGGAGTACAGACTGCCGCGGATTTGAAATCGCCGGGGAAATAACTGAAATACAGCACGCCATCAGTGACCGAGCACCAGGAGTCTGTCTGAATACCGCAGTTCTTGTGAGCGGCAAGGCGCAAGCCGCGGGTTTTTGCAGGCGAATTACCCGCGGCTAGCGCCTTGCGGCTCACGATTTTTGTGTATCGGGACAGACTCCTGGCGATGTCTGAAAGCAGATGCCACATCGAGACGGATGAGCGGCAGGAAACAGTGGAAGGAGAGAGAGCCGAAATGACGTCCACTCTGCCGAAACCCCGGACGGCTGCGGTAGTCAGTGGGTTCGCATTTCGTCGCCGCTGGATGTTTCGAGCTGTGTCGTTTGTGATCGCCATGATGGCGGCATTGCTACTGGCAGAGGTTGCCCTGCGCCTGTTCGTAGCCGACACGCGCTCTCCTTATATCTACGATCAGTTTACCGGGACTCGACTCCGACCCGGACATAGGTTCGTCTTCCAGTCGGAAGGATTTTCCTCCAACGTGATCAATTCTCGCGGACTGCGGGACCGTGAGCATTTCCTGGAGAAGCCGGCAGGCACCTTACGGATCGCGATTCTGGGTGATTCCTTCAGCGAGGCCTTCCAGGTCTCACAGGACAAGACATTCTGGTCGGTGCTGGAACGGGAACTTCAGGCGATGCCGGAGCACCGTGATCAAACCGTTGAAGTCATCAACTTCGGCGTATCCGGATTCGGCACGATTCAGGAATGGCAGATGCTGGAACACTATGTTCGTGACTACTCGCCGGACCTGGTCCTGCTGGCTTTTCTACCTGGCAACGATGTCCGCAATAATTCGCGGCAACTGGAACCCGACCATCGACGCCCTTTTGCCTGGCTGAAAGACGGGGAACTGCAGCTCGATGTTTCGTTTCGAGACGATCCGATGGAGAAAAGGTTTCGCGAACTGACCTGGTCGGCTTGCAAAGATCAGGCTATCCGCCGATCACGAGTTGTCCATCTGATTTATCGGGCGCTGGAAGACTGGCGTGCCCGGAAGACACTTACGACAGGAAGCCAGGCAAAGACGCCAGCTCAGCCGTCGGATCCGCCTAACGAGGATGATGCTGCGTCACTTATCGCGGACGAAGAAGGAATTGACAACGCCGTCTTCGCGCCTCCCACGAATGCTGCGTGGATTGAGGCATGGCAGATCACGGATCGAGTTCTGGAAGCGATCCAGAAAGACTCCCTGGCGATGGGCGCGAAATTTGTCGTTGTGATCCTGAATAATTCAGTCGAAGTTCATCCTGACCCGGAAGTCACAGCGTCTCTTGCCATGAAACTCGGTGTCAGCGATCTGGAGGAACCACAAAGGCAACTCATCGCCAGCGGCAATCGCTATAGTTTCCCTGTGATCCGCCTGCTCGAACGGATGCGGCACATCGCCCGCAGAGATCAGGTCTGCTTTCACGGTTTCCCAAACACATCCCCCTGCACGGGTCACTGGAATGAGCTGGGACACGAAACAGCCGGGAAACTTATCGCCAAAGATCTGTCCGAATTGTTGCAAGATTAGCCGCTAATCAAGCGACCTTTGGAGTGCGGTGACTCGTCACCGCTTTCTTTTTCAGGTTCAAAATCAGAGTTAGCCACTGCATTGCGAACGGTTCTTA
>JBBJME010000325.1:0-7231 GCA_037719765.1 Planctomycetaceae bacterium | reverse complement strand
ACGTTGACGATCAGGAGGACTTTGTCTTTGTACTCCGCCAGATCCACTTCCTTGACTTCAATGTCTTTCAACTTCAATTCATGGATGGAATCAGCTGCCATTGAAGTTGTCCCTGCGACACAGATCATTCCAAGAACCAGTGTGTGCCAAAATTTTGTCATTCATTTATCCCCTGAGAAAGTCTTCCACGACGATCGGCAACCGGAACACGACACGAAAGTCGGATACCCGCTTTCCTCAACCGGCGCCGTTACATCGTCGAACTTCGATGCTATTGTTACCTCCAGCGGCGAATAGGCAAGCGTGCCTTGGCCTTGTCGCCATTCTTGAATTCTAAAATTGCCGCCATACAACGTGGTACATTTCCGGCATTCTCGTTTGGCCGTGGGGATTTTCGAGGAGTTCACGACGGTTCATGTCCAATCGATGGGACCTGGCTCGCGCGTCACTGGCGCGTCGGTTTTTCCTGGCGACAGTCCTGCAGGCCAGCGTGATCCTGCTGCTGGGCTATTCGCTGGGGCTGATCTCCCAGCACCCGGAGCAGACAGAAAAGCTGAACCTGCCGACGGCGTTTCAGTTCGGAACGATGTTTCTGGCAATCGGCAGCTGGTGCCTGCACGACGCACACACGAACGTGCGTCTGGAACGCCAGCGCCGGTTTCGCACGTCGCTGGTAATGGCCCTGGGCGCCGCCGTGTTGTTTGTGTCGGTTCAGTCTTACGGAATGTGGGCTCTCGTCAAGTCGATTTCGCCGCAGCTGGAAATGCAGACCAGCATCCACAGCATGGTGATTATGTTTGCAGCGATCCACGCCATGCACTTTATCGTCGCTCAGTCCGTCCTGCTGTGGGTCACACTTTCAGCCTTTGCAGATCGATACGACCATGAATACTACTGGGGCGTGACCTTCGCAGGCTGGTGCTGGCATGTGCTGGGCATCGTCTGGATCGGCATCCTGTGTATCTTTGCAATTGCCGCGGTGTAGTTAATCACACGACCGGAATGCCGCAGCAAGCTCACGAAAGCGTCAAAACCCGCGTGGAGCCGCGAGTCAGATTGACTTAGGCTGGATCAGTATGATGACGAATTCAGGGTCGATGGGCTGTCGTCGGGGAGAGCGGGAGTCGAGCTGTTGAGTTTTGATTCCCAAAGCGTCAGTCAAAACAGATTCACCGAACATTTTTGTAATCTCTGCGTCTCCTGTTTACGTATTTACAATTGAAGTCGAAGGAATCTGCAGGATTTGCGCGTCGCAACAAGGCTCTTAATTGACGAAAACTGTGCGTCTGGACAGGTTTTAATGCAAAGCTCGATGGGGAGTCCGGTTGGTTGCCAGCAATTCTGGCAATTCCGTGCAAGTAAGTGCGAATTATGCCGGAGAACCCGTGCGGATTGGGTTCTTTGTTGGGTTTGGGGAATGAAACGGACTGATCCTGTTGGTTCGTTCAGGGAGTGGCTCGACATTTGCAGATCTAAGGTCCTGCCGATCTGAGCTGTCAGCAGGCTGAAGCAGGTCGTTCAGTAAATGATGCATCAGAATTGTGGTGCAACGAGTGAATAACGAGATTTGCCGGTTTCGGCGAACGAGATTAAGGGAGCTAGTCATGGTAAGCACAGGTCATTTGATTGACTCAAAAAGCAAGACGTATCGAAACGCAGCAGCACAGTTTTCAGCGTCGCCACTGCGTGGCAGCGTCGCTGAAGGTACGCAACATCTGATCGCTGGAGCGTTCCGAGTCTGGAATTCTGATGCAGAACGGAATGAGTCTTTGCTCGAGCGTTCATTGCTTGGTGAAAGCGTTGCATGTCTTGCAAAAGCTTTTTCCATGAGCAAGACAGCAGTGCATAGTGCGCTGATGGACGCCCGTGTCAGGCGGCTGACGGAAGCGAATGTCGAGTATATCGACAGTGATGAGTTCCGTCAGCGAAATTCGGAAAACACGATCTGCGGACCTGCGCCTGAGGTCGATCATTCAATAGTCAATCGTGTTCCGAGTGGTCTGCCTGCTTATCTTGGCGAACTGTACCGGGTGCCACTGCTCTCAAAAGCACAGGAGCAGTATTATTTTCGGCGGATGAATTTCCGCAAGTTTCAGTTTTCGGAGCTGCGGAATGAACTGGATGTGAAGAAACCGTCTGCTCGCATGGTTTCAAAGCTGGAGTCATTGCTGGCGGATATCAGTGACATAAAGAACTTGCTGATTCGGTCGAATCTGCGATTGGTGGTCTCGATCGCGAAGCGGTATCTCAAGGCGAATGCGGGTTTCTTCGAGTTGGTGAGCGACGGCAATATCTCATTGATCCGGGCCGTCGAGAAATTTGACTATGCACGCGGATACAAGTTCTCGACCTATGCGTCATGGGCCATTCTGAAGAATTTCGCTCGATCAGTGCCAGCGGAGCATCAGCGGATGGACCGGTTTCGGACGGGCAACGACGAAGTGTTTGCACAGTCGTCGGAACAAAAGGGTTCGTTCTTTATCGACGAGCACATGAACAATTCTCAGCGTGCCGTAATCCGCGAAATGATGCAGGAACTGGACGGGCGTGAGCAGAAAGTGATCGCCTGCCGATTTGGCTTAAGCGAAGGGGAAGAGCCGGAAACTCTTGAGCAGGTTGGCAGCCGTTTGGGTGTCACGAAAGAGCGGGTGCGGCAGATTGAAGTTCGCACCCTGGAAAAACTGCGTCGGATCGCCGAACGCCGGGCGTTCGAGATTCCCGGTTTCTGACACGACGCTCTCTTCAGGAAGAGAAAGACGCACCAGATCTCCGAAAGAGGTTTGATTTGTTGTTGCGAGCCCGAACCAAGGAAAATCAGGGCTTGTCCGGGTGGTTGCCACGTCGATTCGGGGCGTCACAGAGTCGCAAAGCGCTGAGTTCCCCCGTTGTTGGGAGCTTTTGGGGATCTGGCTTGTCTGGCAGAAACCGATTGCTATACTCCGCCGCTCGCTATCGCACGCGGTCCGCGCTAGTGTAGCTCAATTGGCAGAGCTCCGGTTTTGTAAACCGGTGGTTGTGGGTTCAAGTCCCTCCGCTAGCTTCAGCGAATGAATTGATCTGTTCTTCTCGCGATATCGATATCTGGTTGGGGATATTTCCTGAGAGGGGAGCAGGTCAGCAAAAAAATCATGTAAAGGGGGGAATACCCGAGTGGCCAAAGGGGCCAGACTGTAAATCTGGTGGCGTTAGCCTTCGCAGGTTCGAATCCTGCTTCCCCCATTCCCGCCTGTGGGGCTCCTGTGAACGGAGGCTTGTGTGCGGGTTTCATTTTGGGTATCCGGCATTTCGGATTTAGGCAGGTATCAGAAATACTTGCAAGAATGCGGTTTGAAAAATGCGGGCGTAGTTCAATGGTAGAATTCCAGCCTTCCAAGCTGGCTGTGTGGGTTCGATTCCCATCGCCCGCTCTTTGCGTTCTGAGGGCAGCTTGATCGCGGAGATTGCTGCTGTAGCTCAGTTGGTAGAGTACGTCCTTGGTAAGGACGGGGTCAAGGGTTCAAGTCCCTTCAGCAGCTTTTCTGGTTCATGTTGAATATGTGTTGAGTGTTTCAAGTTGGGTCTCATGAGTGATTGAAAGTGATGTGTGGGTGTCCCGCGTGGGGACACCGAGTTGTTCTTTTTGAGGTGATTTTGCCGGGCTGCGAGAAGTGTCCTGGCGCAGATTGATCTGGAGTTGGGGTAATGGCAAAGGGTACCTTTGAGCGAACGAAGCCGCACGTCAATGTGGGCACTATTGGTCATATTGACCACGGCAAGACAACCACTACAGCGGCAATCCTTGCCGTTCAGGCAGCCAAGGGTTTGGCGACCATCAAGGCTTATGCGGATATTGCGAAGGGCGGAACGGTTCGTGATGCCACAAAGACTGTGACCATTGCGGCAAGCCATGTGGAATATGAAACGCCGAATCGCCACTACGCTCACATCGACTGTCCGGGGCACGCGGACTACATCAAAAACATGATCACCGGTGCTGCTCAGATGGATGGTGCCATTCTGGTGGTATCTGCCGCTGACGGTCCGATGCCTCAGACTCGCGAGCATATTCTGCTGGCTCGCCAGGTGGGTGTTCCGGCACTGGTGGTGTTTCTGAACAAATGCGACCTCGTCGATGACCTGGAGTTGTTGGACCTGGTTGAAATGGAAGTTCGGGAACTGCTCACCAAGTATGGATTTCCTGGCGACGACATCAAGTTGGTTAAGGGAAATGCGCGTGGTGCTTTGGACAATCCCGCAGACGAAAAATTCAGCGCCTGTATCACCAGCTTGATGGAAGCTCTGGACAGTTCAATTCCAGAGCCGAAACGTGCGATTGACAAGCCGTTCATGATGGCTGTGGAAGACGTGTTCTCGATCGAAGGTCGCGGAACTGTGGCGACTGGCCGAATTGAAGCCGGCGTGGTCAAGGTCGGCGAAAAGATTCAGATCATCGGCCTGCGTGACACGCAGGAAACGACGGTGACCGGCGTTGAAATGTTCCAGAAGACTCTGGATCAGGGCATTGCCGGCGACAACGTTGGTCTGCTGCTGCGTGGTTTGAAAAAGGAAGATATTCAGCGTGGCCAGGTGCTGGCGGCGAATAACTCGATTAAGCCTCATACGGTGTTCGAGGCAGAAGTTTACGTACTGAGCAAAGAAGAAGGCGGTCGTCATACTCCGTTCTTCACAGGTTATCGTCCTCAGTTCTATTTCCGCACGACCGATGTGACTGGTTCGACCAAGTTGCTGGGTGGTGCTGAAATGTGTATGCCTGGTGACAATGTGAAGGTTGAAGTGGAACTTGGCAAGCCGATCGCGATGGAAGAGCAGAGCCGCTTCGCTATTCGTGAAGGCGGTAAGACGGTTGGTTCCGGTGTCGTGACAAAGATTCTGAAGTAGTTTTCAGCGTTGATGAATTCTGGCTGCCTGCCGGCGGTTGTGTCGGCAGGCAGTTTTGCTTTTTGAGCCGCGTGGGTTCGTGAGTTGTCTTAGGTTTTTGGTAAGAAGGTTTTTTGTCATGCGTGAGTATGTGTGGCTTGAATGCACGGAGTCCGGACAGCGGAACTACCGGGTGATCAAGGAAACTCGCGGGACGGAGCGTCTGGAGCTGATGAAGTATTGCCCAAAACTTCGGAAGCATACGCTCCATAAAGAATCGCGCAAGAAGTAGGGCGATGGGATCGCCACGGGTAAAACGGGTGTAGCTCAATTGGCAGAGCACCGGATTCCAAATCCGGCGGTTGGGGGTTCGACTCCCTCCGCCCGTGCTTTGGTGTTGACCGTCATTGGTTGTCGTCTGTGGGTTTTCTTCTGGTTCAGTTTTTTGTTGAGTGACAGATGTCGAGCAAGAGTGCAGGTGCCTCACTGCTTCCAGAGATGTTCCGATTTGGCATTCATAAGTCAAATCAGGGGCGGATGGTTCGCCAGTTTACGTTTTTTGCAATTGCTGTCGTGGCCGCGTTCGGGTGCATTACGCTTTCGAACGGTCCTCTGATGTCGTATGCGAAGAGTATTCAGGTTGGTGTTCCGGCAGCCTTATGGCTGATCTGTTGTTGGGTGGCTTTTCGAATCGTGAACTATCCCCGGTTTGCAGATTTTCTTGTTTCCGTAGAATCGGAATTGGAGAAGGTCACATGGCCGGGTCGGCAGGAAGTCATTCAGGCGACTGTTGTGGTCCTGTTTACCATGTTTTTTCTTGGGTTGTTTCTGTTCTTGATCGATTTGCTCTGGACCTGGTTGTTCAGTTTCATCGGATTTACGGAATACGACACAAAGAGCTGATTTGTTGTTTGTCGGCAACTTTTCAAACGGATTGGCTCAGCGGTTGCAAATTGCCTTTCCGGTGATCAGGATACGCGGTTTCGATTTTTTTGCCGGGATTGTGCAGGAGATTTCTCTTCATGGCCAAAGACGCAGTAAGTACAAATTCTGCGGCCGGCGACATGCTCTGGTTCGTGTTAAAGGTACAGACAAACCGTGAACGAACCATTCGCGAAGCTCTGTTGAAAAAAGTGAAGCTGGAGGGTTTGGAAGAATTCTTTGGCGAGATTGTGATTCCTTCGGAGAAGGTTGTCGACACGCGCGGCGGGGCACCGAAAGAGCATGACCGGAAGTTGTTTCCGGGGTATATCATGATCCAGATGGTGCTGAATGATGATACCTGGTATCTGGTTCGTGATACTGGTGGTGTAGGTGACTTCGCGGGCGCAGCGGGTAAGCCGATGCCAATGGAACAGCATGAGGTGGATCGAATGCTGGGTCGGGCTGAGCAGCAGGCCACCGCAGCGCCGAAAGTGCGAATTCAGTTTTCATCCGGAGATGTGGTCAAGATTCGCGAGGGGACTTTCGAGAATTTCGAAGGAACTGTCGAGGGTGTGGATGAGCATAACGGCAAGATTTCTGTTCTGATTGAGATTTTCGGGCGGTCAACGCCGGTTGAGTTGGATCATTGGCAGGTCGAGTCAATTTAGAGATCACGCGTTGTAATGGTGTTTCGGTTGTAGTTTTGTTTAGCGAGCTGGGTTGATCGGTCATGGGCAAGAAGCGTGCGGTTACGGCGCAGATTAAAGTGCAGGTGACAGGTGGGCAGGCAACTCCAGCCCCGCCAGTTGGAACTGCGCTTGGTCCGCATGGCGTCAACATCGGGCAGTTCGTACAGCAGTTCAACGAACGGACTCGCGATATGATGGGCATTACGATTCCGTGCGTCATCACAGTTTACAATGATCGCACGTTTGAGTTTGTGTTGAAAAGCCCTCCGGCGGCAGTGCTGCTGAAGAAGGTTGCCGGGGTGGCTAAAGGCTCCGGGAATCCGCTCAGAACGAAAGTGGGCAGTGTGACGACGGCTCAATTGGAGCAGATCGCAAAGCAGAAGTATGAAGATTTGAATGCATCCTCGCTTGAGCAGGCCCGCAAGATGATTGCCGGGACAGCTCGCAGCATGGGAATTGAAGTGATTGATTAGTTCCCGACGTGTATGGATGTCAGTTTCTTAATTGGTTGTGGTTGACAGAATCGGGTGTGAACAATGGCAGGTCAGTCGAAGCGAATGAAGGCTCTGTCCAAAAAGGCGGCGGGGCTGGGTGTTCTGGGGTTGCCGGAAGCGGTCAAGGCGTTAAAGGGACTTGAGGAATCACTTCCAAAGACGATTAAGCGGATTGGGTTTGACCAGACGGTCGAGATTGCCGTGCGACTTGGTGTGGATCCGCGACAGGCTGATCAGATTGTGCGTGGCTCAATCGTGTTGCCGCAT
>JBBJME010000324.1:0-7293 GCA_037719765.1 Planctomycetaceae bacterium | reverse complement strand
CTTTCAGATCGGCTTTTTGCTGCTCATTCGCATCCTTCAACGCCAAAGCCAACAGCACCGTCGGACGCAGTGCGAGAGCATCCTGACCGGCCACCAGTTTGTTGTCCGTGTCGCCGGTCCAGTCTTTCAGGTCGTTCAGAACCTGAAATGCAACTCCCACATGACGACAGAACTGCGCCACAAGATCCGTCTGCGCCAGCGGATGACTGGCCATCCGCAAGCCTGCGTACAAAGCCGCTTCAAATGCCGGTGATGTCTTCAACCCATAGATCTGCAACGCATCCAGTGGCGTCAGATTCCAGTCCGGTGACTTCTGAAACGCCATCTCTGCACCCTGACCGTCGCACAGCCGGATGTGAGCGGTTGACATGCTGTTGAGCACATCGATTGCGATCTCCGGACTTAAATCCCGAGCTGCATGGATTAAACGATAGCCCAGCCCGATCAGATAGTCACCGATGTTAATCGCATGACTGGCTCCATGCTGACGATGCAAGGTTTCACGGCCGTATCGATACTGATCGTCGTCCTGAATGTCGTCGTGAACCAGCGAAGCTTTGTGAAACGCTTCAATCGCCATCGCGACGCGCGCGACGGCATCGGGAATCTCCGGCGTTTCGTCGCCGATGTTCAATAAATCCTTGCCCGACGCCGCTTGCCAGGCGGCCAGTGTAATGAACGGACGAAAACGCTTGCCGCCTTTGCGGAGCCAGTCGTAAGCGATGTTCTCGGTGAACGCGACGGGCGACTCGCGGCGAGATTCATCTTTCGTACGCACGCGCGGCAGCAGGCGATCGAAGTCAGATTCGAACATCTTTGCCGAGGCGCGCATGAGCGGCACATAGCTCGTCGTAGGTTTTTCCGGCATTGGTTCGTACTTGTCGAGCACATCCCAGACCCAGATGTCGTCCAGCGTTGTATTCAGACAATCGCCGGAATGCAGCGGCACGGCGTACGAGGGCACGCCTGCGATCAGGACTTTGTCGATGGCTTTTTCCAGCACGTTCAGACAGGCAACGCCAAGGATGCCGTCGATGTAGCCGGAGACGATGATCTTCAGAACCACCGGCGAGCCTTCCGCCACGAGCACCTTGTAGCCAAGCTGTTCGGCTCGCACCTTATAGTCGGCGATCGAGCACGCTCCGCAGCGTTCGCAGTCGAGACCGAACTGCGTGTATTCTGCCGGGCAACCTTCGGCGTGTTTCAGACAATGTGGCAACAACAGCATGCGGCGATTGAACGGGATCGCGAGGAACTGCTGCTTCCAAAAAAAGTTGCCGACCATCACCATCGAAAAGCCGAAATTTTTCCGGCAGTCCCATCTGGTCCAGCGGGCGCGACCGTGGTGCTCCAATTCATTGCGGTAAACGCGCGACAGCGGTCCAGATTTCGAGCGTACTCGCAGCCGCTGACCTTCGCGCAGTTCCAGAGTTTCGGGTACCGCTTTCAGGTGCGTCGTGCTGCGGCATGCCTTTTTCGCACGGGAGCCGGATCGTCGTCATCATCCGTGATCTGCGTTTCTGAGGGAACTCGGGGCGTATGGCTTCGTCTTCAACGATGTCTTTTTCTACAGGAGCAATCGACACAGCTATGGTCTCCACAGGGAGCGATATTCGGTAGGTAGTCGGTGGGTAGGTCTGTTTAACCCGTGGTCCCGGACCTGGTCTTTTTCGATCACGAAAAGGACTGCCTGGTTTGCGAACATGGGGTCAACGATGCTGAACTATCATCACTTTTTTGCACGTTCACGCCAGCGGTTTAACCCCGCTGCCGCGAAAATGATTGGGTAAAGATCCTCAAAATACCAGAGTCGGGCAAAATAGAAACCGATCGGCGTGGGGCGATCCACTGTGCCTTCATTCACCCTAGCGGCCAGCCAATGAGCCCCGCGGTCAGTCGCTGGTATCGCCTGCGTAAACCCGACCAAACTATCCAATGCGAGCCCGGTCTCTTCTACTGAACTTTCCAATCCGCGCCGGGCCGACCAGCCTCCGTCGTCGTTTTGGTTGTTCAGAAGCCAGTGGACAGCCTTTTGGCAGCAGTCCGAAGATTCTTCGCCTATCGTAGCCAGAGCGCGGACGACTCGCGATGTCCCATAGAGAGGATTTTCGTCGTCTTCGTTGAATTGGTGACCAAACCACAGCGGCAACCACGTTCCGTTTGGACTTTGAGCGTTTTCCAGAAACCGGACTCCACGCCTCACAGACCGCTCAGAACGCATTTTCAACGCAGTTTCCGTCATTGGAACCCGCTTGAGCCACAAATCCAGGGCTCGGAGGGCATGGGCCGTCAGATCGCAGGAACTCCGGTCAAACGGCAATGTTCCCCAGCCACGACAAAATGTCGGCCAGCCCCCGTCGCGATTTTGCAGGTCGTGCAACCAAATCGCCGCCGCGCGAAGGGATGAAACCTCGTCCGGTGAGAACGCTTCGTCCGTTCCGCGAAGATTCATCAACGCTAACATGGCGCCCGGTGTGTCGTCAGCGTCCGGAACTCCTCCAGGCAAATCCGTCCACGACCAGCCTCCGGGAGCCGCGTGCGTGTAGGGATGAATCCGGCGATATTGCTGGCCAAGCAGCCAACTGCGAATGGCGAGCGGAGGGCGTCGGCCCTCCGAGTTCGATCCTGATCGCTCGGAGGGCTGACGCCCTGCCGCTCACCGAGAGCATTCACGCTCAGCGTCGTCACCCATGTCGTCAGATTCGTGTCAATCGGCCAGCTGCCATCTTCGAGAACGGACGCTTCGATGAACTGCAGACAACGTTGTGTCACGACATGGTCGAACAGGTCACAGCCGAGCAGACTCATGCACACAAAGCTCGTCAGTGGCGTCGCTTCGAGAAATCCTCCGTGGGGAGGCTGGATGGATTCCAGCACGCGCAGGGAGGGTGCGATCGCGCGCGCGGCGAATGGCTCGCATCACGGACCAGTACTCTGATGTTTGAAGATGACTTGCCCGATCGCGATCAACGCCGGCAGCATAACTCACCACGGGCATCCTGACCGCCGCATACAATCGATGGGGCACGCAGGCGAGTTCGAACGGCAGCGGAATCACATTCTTCCATTCCACAATTCCTGCCAGCGCGCAATGGGTCAGAATGGGAACCGAGAACGTCCGATCCTTGCCGTAACGCCTGATGACGGCGTCAACACCGCCGGCTTTTGCGATGAATGCGGCGGAGGATTCGATGATATGATTCCATTTTGCGATCGCACGCACTTCGGGAGGGCGAGGCTCCTGCCGAGCCGCAGTCATTGCGACATGATCTACGCGCGGCTCAGCAGGAGCTTTGCCCGCCTGTGACATTTCCCGTTCGTTCACGCGAAACACGGCATGAGCGAGCATCGTCGTTGAGATATTGCTGATGCTCAGGACCGTATCACCCCAGCCGCCGTCGATGTTCTGATGTTTGGCCAGCCAATTCAGCCCACCGTCTGCCAGTCTCTGCCATCGGAACCGTTGAGCCTCATCCTTAGTCGCGGCGACAGCCTGATGCAGCGCCATCACCGCCGTCGCCGTCGAAAGTGCCGACGTCGATAACCGCCCGGTCCACCAGCCGCGTGCGTTGCGTTTTGAAAGCAACAGTGCATTGACCCGTTCGGTCGCCTGCAGGATGTCTTCATGTGATATGGACGTCTGAGTCATTTGCGACGGAGCATAATGGACTTACAGTTGCTTTCCCATCATCTTGTTATGAATGGCACCAAGGCGAGCGTACCACGTGATGTCAATTCGCATTGCGCCCCAATCTGTAAGAATCATGAAATGTTATTTTTGAAACTTCGTTACTGCTTTGTTGTTGTACGATCGGGTCGCCCGGTTTTATGCTGCCTTGCTGACTGGATTGTCACCCCCCCACCCCTCCTTGACAGGCGTTCGCATGAATCTGTTCCAATGGCTGAATGCGGTTATTGATGGAATGATGGGCGCGCGGGGGGCGGGGGGGGCGACGTAAGTCGGTGTGGAGCCGTTGTTCATCCGCAGCGAAAGACGTGCAGGCGCTGGAAGCAAAGTGTCTGTTGTCCGGCACGCCGCTCAGCGAGTCGTCAGTCGAGCAGCCCGCGTTGACGAGCGGGGACGCGAATTTTCTGGCACCGATGTCGGAAGCAGGATTCATTCAGATCAATACAGTCGGATTGCAGGATTTGAGTGGACTGAGTCTTTCACAGCAGAGCCAATTCCTTTACGGCCCGCAATTGCCTGGAACAACTTCGCCGATTCTGAGTGAAGACCTGTATGACGAAGGAGCCGGTGCCGTCTGGGGTTCGCTGTCGGACGAGGGCGGTCCGTCATCGTACATGCTCGACGGCACCGGCGCGGTCGATATCGGCGTGGACGGCATCATGGGCACCGACGACATCGGTGAAGAATACAATGCGACGGGCGGCGCAGTCTGGGGCACGATCGCCGATGAAGGTGTGTATGGAGCGGACGGTTGGGATGACGTCCCGGACTATGGGACCGGAGGCTACGGCGACATTGGCGTCGATGACGTGGCTGACTACGGCGCAGGAGACACAGGCGTTACCGGTACGCTTGCTGACAACGGTGCCGATTACGGGGCAGGAGATTACGGACCGGGTGACACAGGCTACGACGCCACGGGAGCACTCGATTCCGGGTTCGATGACATGGGTGGCATCTTCGGAGACGGTGACACTGGACCGGGCGACTACGGACCTGGTGACGCGGGAGTCAGTGATATTCCAATTCCCGATACGGGTGATTTCCCAGGCGACACTGGGCCAGGCGACACCGGTCCGGGGGACGCGGACGGCTCTGACGGCCCAACGGTGGGGATAGAGGTTCCGGATTCGGAAGCGTGGGAGGGACCGTATAGAGTTTCAAAACTGGACGAAGCAAAGTTTGTCCTGAATGTTACGGGAGCGAATCCAAACTCTGCAGTCGATGTGAACGTGAAGTTTACGGGAACAGCCAAAGTCGGTACTGACTACGAGGTGAAGGACAGTCTTGGTAACCCAGTTCTCTTAATGATGGGGATCCATGACGAGTTTTCCACTGCAAGTTTTCACGTGGCAGCAGGTGCGGGCGGAACCTGGTTCAAAATTTACGCGGTGATGGACGGCGATTACGACCCGCATGAAACTGTGATTGTCACGATTGTGGCTGACCCGGACTATCAAATCGGGAATACGGCAACGGCCACAGCCGTCATTGAAGACCTGACGGGCGATCTGGATATCACGTCCGTGGAAAACGAATTCTTCTTGCTTGATGAAGACGAAGAAGACGACCCGGGAGCTGACCTTATTCTTGATGATGATCACGATGCGAAGCAAGACGCGCCAGACATGGTGTTCTATGCATTGGAAGAACATGGATTTGATGCAAACGAAGACGATGTTCTGGATCTGAGGATTGAGTCACACGTTCAAGGCACAAATGATGCGGCAATACAGGCCGCTGTCGAGTCATTTTCGGTGGACTACGACCCATTGCTGATTCACGTGTGGCAACAAGGTTTTACCGCGGCCGGAATTTGGGGCTGGATCCCGCTTCCTGACGACGAGTTAGTGTCAATTGCACGGAACGCGACACGCAATCTCAAGGTAGAGGGAGTCGGAGCGGGTGCTGGCACCATGACTCTGGTATGGCATGCCAACGATCCATGCAACTGGGATTACGTCTTCGACACGTTGAAGTACACCGTCTGGCAAGTCGATCTGGACATCAACAGCGACAACAGTGGAGGCCCGCTACAGCCGCCGAGCCACAATGCGTGGGAGGAATTCATAGAGTCGCACGATCACGCGCTGGGAACGTTGATGTATCCGCGAGAATACTATTTAGCCACGAATTTCCCAAGTACAGCCAACCAATTTCAAGAGGTATCGATAGTCGCTTCTACCTCGCATCGAAAGGGTAGCGAAATTGGCATGACCATTGAGATTTCGGGTGACAGTGGGTCAGGTGATCTGCAGATATGGTCTGTCCCAAGCAATTGGCCAGGTGGTCTAAAACCTTGGAGTCTTGAAACAGGCGGACATATGATTACGCCCGGAAGAATGTACACAGTGACGGAGTTAAGTTTGGCGGTGAATGAAAATCGAGCAACGCCGCGCACCATTTGGCTAGAAGGCTCAAATGCAGCCACCAGTTTGGATACGTACAACAACATTCGGTACGCAGGCCGCCCCGACGATGCAATTAAAGCCACAGTTTACGCAAAACGTGGTGAAGCCTGGAATGAGCTTCGTGCCGATAGCGTGAAGTATTTGGTCGTCAATTACAACACATTCTACCCTCATCTCCAATGGAACATAGATCCGTTGCCTGGCGTGACACTGCCGACAGAGTTCGAGCCTGGCCACGATCGTCAGGCGGAAGTTCTGCGGGATTCGATGGCAGCTGGGATAGTGTACGGAGGAGCAGGGGATGGTAAGAACGTTGGGCTCTTAGAGCTGGGTCGTGATGATCTTCTTCACTTAGGAATTTCGGATTCGATTATCGATCGGATTCTGAATTCAAATGTCCCCGGATTCAACGCCGCCGTCTATTTGGATTTGGCGTCCGCTGGTGGGCAATTAATCCTTAGTTTCGCAGGAACGGATGATGGCTGGGATGCCATTGAAGACGTCGCCCAAGGCGTCGGCTTGGGAGGAATTCAGTACCCAGAAGCGATAGATATCGGAGCCGCGATTGCTCGAGCTGACGGTGTGCGAAGTCGGGGACTGCGCATCACCGGACATTCACTCGGCGGTGGACTGGCAAGCGTCGCATACCTGGCAGCTCGCGCGGTGGATAACAATTCCACGACCGGAACGCTCAGTTACCTGCATTGCAATACGTTTAATGCTGCTGGAGTGCATCCTGCCTCATTATGGAAGCCCGTAAACAATGCGTTGGTTCCGCGAATCCCCGGCATTGTCGAAGCGTACGATGCTGAAATCACGGAAATGAAGATCGATGCATGGTACCTGAGTTACGACATTTTGAGTTTTGTCCAAGACAACACGGTGGCAATGTTTCAGGCTCTGGGTAATCGCCACAAGATGGCGGGCCCCAGAATATCAGCAATCGATGCTCAACTGATCAGGAATCTACGGCGACACTTGGCGGAGAATTTTCACGGAGACAGCTTAGCCAGTTTGCTGACGCTGCTACACCAAACAGATCTAGCCACAGCACAAAACTTCTGGCAGGTATCTGACATTCTGTTGAACAGCCACAAGACTCGTTTCTACTATTACGGGCTCATGGTCATTCCGAAGTCCTTTGACGACAATGACATCGACGGGTTATGGGATATTTACGGTGGAAGGGAATCA
>JBBJME010000323.1:0-7301 GCA_037719765.1 Planctomycetaceae bacterium | reverse complement strand
GCGTACACTGGCGGTCGCGGCGGGGCCGCGAAGTCCTTTCCCGCATTAAGGACCTACTTCAACGCGTATGTTCCACCGGCACGGCCTGAAGCGTGGTTGAAAATGAGCGAGAACAGCCAACAGGGCCATCCAATCCAATGACAATGCAGGAACACGCAATGATCAAGAAAGACGTATCAATTCTGCGGCGAGACTTTTGAGTTCCAGCAATGTTCGCGTCACGGCTTCGGGTCTGTCGTCTCATTCATCCGATACAACGGCAGCAGGCGGTAATAGACTTCCAGCGACAGAGTGGCCAGCGCGGTGGAATACAGCCGTCCGCCGTAGCGGCCCCATTCGTCTTTGGGGTCCCAGGTGCCGGACATCGGGCCGGACTGGACCTGCAATTCCACCAGCATGTCACGCACGCTGGAATTCCAGTCCTGCCATGGCTTACCGCCGTGCTGATACATCGCCAGCGTGCCGTAGTACCAGTAGTAGAAATTCATGTCCGAAAGTCGCGGGGGATTACGCATTAGATAGGCGATCGATTCTGTACTCGAGGCAGAATCTCGCGGATAGCCGAGCATCTGCTGACAGAACAATGCTTCCGCAGTCATCGTGGGTGAGACCGGTTCGGAATTGCGACCGCTGGACACGACGTTGCGACGATACCCAAACAGCCCGCCACTTTTTCCCTGACGCGTGGTTTCGACGAAACTCTTCATCCGTGTGCGAACGGTCTCCGGGATATTCACTCCTGCAATCTCAGCGCTCTTCAGCGACATCAATTGCCAGCCCAGCATGCTCACATCGCCTTCCTGCCACTGCTTGTACCTCCAACCGCCGCCTTTGGGATCCTGCTGGCTGATCGTAAAGGCCACCGCCTTTGCCAGTGCCGCTCGCAGTCGCAAATCATCGACTCGTCGAATGGAATATGCAAACTGATGGGCCTGCAGACTGCGGACCACACCGTTCATCGCAATGACGCTCAGGATGTTCTGCGATGTGGCAGCACTGGACAGGTGAGCGGCCGCAAGTTCACCATTGTCCATGGCAAACCGCAATGCTTCGGGATCAACGATCGGCCCGAGAACCACTTCCTTTTGCATGCCGTACGCTTCGGCCAGCGAATATGTCGCCATCGCATGGCAATACATCCTCGCAAATTTTTCGGCGTTGCCGCACAGGTTTCCGTCGGCACCCTGCTGACTGATCAGCCAGTCGAGAGCCCGATCGACTTCGACAGCGTAGCGACCTTCTTCGTGCGTGTAGCCGGCACCCAGAAAGCTGAGCATCACGAGTGCTGTCAATCCGGTGTCCGCTTCCTTGCCCGCGAATTCACGGTCCACACCGTTTTCATCCAGGCTCACCTGACCAGCGCCAAAATCTTCTGCATCCCAGCGACCATCAGGCGACTGATTGGCAGCCATCCAGCGCAAACTGCGTTCTACGGCTGATTCTGATTCCTTTGTCCCTCCAAACCGCTCTGCTGCGTCCCGGCGAGCCTTTTCAGCACGCAGTTTGTACGTCAGCGGTGGATTGTCAAGCCGTCGAATCGTAGGCAGTATGTTGTCCAGCAGTGGTGCGCGCAGACTGCAGTGAATCGCTGTATTTCGGAGCCAGATCGCCGATCCGCACGTCGTCATAACTGTCGGTCAATGGTGTTGTCGTGCGCGGAGTATCATGCGTCATGCGGGATGGGCGTTCTGAAGGATCACGGTCCGGGACTGAACGGGAAGGGCGGGGCAGTCGCGATTGAAACGTACTCGCGCTGGATTTATCGGTGGACTTTCCCGGCTCAGCATGGCTGCCATCAATTGCTTCGTCATCCGCCATTGGAGCTGTCCGGCGCGCAATCGATTCGGCCGGTTCGTCGAGAACCGGCGGCAATTCGACTGAGGAATCAGCAGCCGTTGCGACATTGATTGCAACCTCTTCCGGATTGATTTCAAACTTCATGTCCGGGGCCGTCAATGGCCGGGAGGGATCTGCCACGCGTGCGGAATCGTCCGGACGTCCGGTGATCGGCTGCGTGCGCTGCATTTCAGGTTTGAAGACGTCCGCCTGGCTTTGTTCGAACGCGGTCTTAAGTTCAGCAGCGGGATCTTCGGCCGCCACCTGCTTTGGGCCTTTCTCACCGGCGTCTGTTGGCAGCGCTAGTTCGGTCAGCTGCTGTTGCTGGAACTGCGTGACGTCATCAACCGTCGTTGTCAGTGATTCCAGTTGATCGCGCGTGCGTTCAGGAAGTTCCGGTTTTGTGATTTCCGGGGCGGAATCTTCAAAGCGATGCAGTTCGATTTCCGGCTGAATCGGGCGATCGGCGATCGGGATATTGCCCGATTCCGGAAGTTTCACATCCTGATCACTTTCAACCAAAACCTCAGTCAATACTTCAGGCGTGTCCGGTGGCAGTTCATTGGCCATCGCTTTTCGTAACGCCAAAGGTTCAAAGACTTCCAGGCCCAGAAAGCAAACGCCATGAATCAGAATCGACGCCAGCAGTGACTTGAACGCGATGTTCCGGTCGCCCCAGCGCGTCGCGAGCATTGTCAGCAGATGAGCCAGCGATGCGATCATCGTCAGCAGCAACGCCAGCGCAATGACATCATCGCCGCTCAGTGGAGCGCCATCTGCGAGTTTATGGAGAAGCTGACGCAGTGCATTCATGGAGAACCCGATGAACCCGTTTCCAGAGGCTGAAAGGCCAGTGAGAACTTCTTGATCTGAACCTGATGGCAGGCATTCATCACATCGATCACCGCCTGATATTGACCTTCACCATCGCCGCGAATCAGCACGGCCTGATCGGCGTACGCTTCCTTCGCGGACTTCAATTCCTGAACCAGCTGGGACTGATCGAGTTCACGATCTTTGATCGTGATGCGTCCCGAACGGTAGACCGTGATCACCAGCGGGTCCGGCGTGCGACTCATCGTCTGTACGGCTGAGGCGGTCGGCAGTTCGACATCAAATTGCTGATCGTGCTTCTCTTCTGTAAACCTTGCACCCACCATGAAAAAGATAATCAGCAGAAACACGACGTCGATCATCGGCGTCAGGTTCAGCAGCGGTTCTTCGAGCGTGTCAGTCTTGAGCGGCATGGTGGCGTTGAACGCATTGAAGATGGAATAGTGGTTGGCATCAATCACAAGCGGAAGTATACCGAGAAAGTCGCGTACGACAGAAGTCCTTATGGAATCCAGTCAAAAACAGGGAAAAAGTCCGCTCAGCGCGGCAGAGACGGTGCTGGCGAGGGAACTGGCCAGATGATAGAATCGCCCGACTTTAACGGAACCTCACATGCCACTTCGCGACCATTTTCGACCTCCATTGAGCACTCAGTCGTCCTGGGAAGAAGTCCACGGCGGATGGCCCATGGTGATTGTTCAACAGCTCGGCAAGTTGCTGCCACCTCAATACGTCGCTGGACCGCGCGTGCACCTGGGCAGTCAGGCGGAGATTGACATCGCTGCGTTTGATCGCAGTGATCGCGGGTTGGGGCACAGCACTGGAGCAGGCGGACTGGCGACAGCCGTCTGGGCTCCCGCGAAACCGACGTCCGAATTTGAAACGGAATTGGCAGATTTTGATGAGTATGAAGTTCGCATTTATGATACTCAACGAGGTCGGCATTTGGTTGCCGCCATTGAAATCATCAGTCCATCCAACAAAGATCGCCCTGAAAGCCGACGTCAGTTTGTTGCAAAGTGCGCGGAGCTGTTGCGACAACATGTCTCGGTCGTGCTGGTCGATATTGTTACCGTTCGCGATTTCGATTTGTACGCGGAAATGCTCGAGTGGATTGGTGAGAAACCTGAATCCGCCAATGGCCATCATCAATCGACGTACGCGGTTTCCTGCAGCTGGCGCCCGCGCGGCTTGAAGCGCTGGCTGGAATCCTGGAACCATCCGCTCCTCGTCGGAAGCCCGTTGCCGACGCTGCCACTGTGGTTGAGTGACGAACTCGCAATCCCGCTGGACCTGGAAGCCAGCTACGAACAAACCTGTCGCGATCTGCGAATTGCCTGATTGCTTCGACGAGAACGCGCGCGTTCGATAAATTCCGACGATGACAACTCAAAAGCTCTTCTCCCAGCCAGACCCGCAACAGCGTAAGACCCTGATCGTTGCGGTGTTCGCGCTGATGTATATCGCCGTGCATTTGGCTCTGCGGTGGACGGTGATGTTGCCGATATTTGGGGGACATCCACCAGCCGACTGGCCGCTCGTGCTGGGTTTGATCGTGGGAGGTCTGCCGCTTGTCTGGGATCTGTTGAAGAAGGCATTCGCCGGAGAGTTCGGTTCCGACCTGCTTGCCGGACTCGCCATGGTCACCGCGCTGCTGCAGGGCGAATATCTGGCTGGCGTGTTTGTGGTGCTGATGTTGTCTGGCGGCCAGCGCGGAGGCCTATGCGGTTCGCAGCGCATCATCAGTGCTGGATGCGCTGCGAAGCGACTGCCGCAGACGGCTCATCGCAGACTCGCCGACGAAAAGATTGCCGACATATCACTTGCTGATGTTGCGGTCAGCGACACACTTGTCGTTTTTCCGCATGAGATCTGCCCCGTGGACGGTACCGTGATCGAAGGTCATGGTTCGATGGACGAATCCTATCTTACACGTGAACCGTATCTGATGCCGAAGGCTCCCGGAGCGACCGTCTTTTCCGGGGCCATCAACGAGAACGCGGTGCTGGTGATTCATGCAGATCGCCTGGCAGTGGATTCTCGTTATGCGAAAATTATGGATGTGATGCGCGCCGCGGAACAACGTAAGCCCCGCATGCGACGCCTGGCGGATCGACTGGGCGCGTTTTATACTCCGCTGGCCGTGGCGATCGCGGTGCTGGCGTGGACGCTGAGCGGTGAGGCCCAGCGATTCCTGGCAGTCCTTGTGGTCGCGACTCCGTGTCCGTTGTTGATTGGAATTCCGGTGGCAATTCTCGGCGGTATTTCACTCAGCGCACGGCGCGGGATTATTATTCGTGATCCCGGCGTCCTTGAGCGTATCGATCAGTGCCGGGTCGCGATTTTTGACAAGACAGGGACGCTCACATACGGCCGTCCGGCCATGACGGAGTGTGTGACACGGCCGGGGGTGGCTCAACACGAAGTCTTGAGACTGACTGCCGCATTGGAACGTTATTCCCGACACCCGCTTGCCGAATCCATCGTGAAGGGTGCTCAAAAGCGTGGGCTTGTGATACCGGAAGCATCGCAGGTCAACGAGCCGCCCGGTCAGGGCTTAACGGGACTTGTCGACGGGCACCAGTTGGAAGTCACCAGTCGGAAGAAAGTGATGACGTCCGGCATTGCAAAGCCGGAAGATCTGCCAGCGCAGTCCGCAGGACTGGAATGCGTCGTGGTGATCGACCGGCAGTTTGCCGCGGTTCTGAGGTTCCACGATAAACCGCGCAAAGACGGGAAGTCGTTTGTCGGTCATCTGCCGCAGCATCATTTTTCACGGGTGATGATCGTTTCCGGAGATCGCGAATCGGAGGTTCGTTATCTTGCTGATGCCGTTGGAATTCAGGAAGTCTATTTCAGCCAGTCCCCGGAGCAGAAGCTGGAACTCGTGCGCGAACAGACGCGCAAGGCAAAGACGATGTACATGGGTGACGGGATCAATGACGCACCGGCGCTCACAGCTGCCACAGTCGGCGTCGCCTTTGGTCAGTCCAGCGATGTGACGGCTGAAGCCGCGAGCGCCGTGATTCTGGAAAGTTCGCTGCAGAAGGTGGATGAGTTTTTCCATATTGGCCATCGGATGCGCACGATCGCCCTGCAAAGCGCCGTGGGCCGAATGGTGTTGAGTCTGATCGGAATACTGGCGGCATCGCTGGGGTACCTTCCTCCCGTCGCCGGTGCAATCTGTCAGGAGCTGATTGATATTCTGGCAGTCGTGAATTCGCTACGCGTGGCATTTTATCCCGGCGCTCTGAGTGACATGCAGGATTAGCCGCGATGGTAACAAGCAGCGTCGGGGCACAGAAGTTGAAGGGCGTGGTTACCCTGATCGACGATGCAATGAATGCACTGCCACATGCCTATTTTCTGTCGGCCAACTCTGAGCTGATCGTTTCCGCCAGTTTGAAAAACCGAGGTTCTGCACCGGCAATGTCGCCGTCATTTGTTACAAAAACCACGACTGCGTGCTTCGACGGAATCAGCACCAGCAGTGAATACCACATCGTGTTGGACCCATTGTGCCACAAGAATCTTCCGCCCGCCCAACCACGCTGCATGTTGACCCAGCCACAGCCGCAATGATTCATCACCGGTTCGTGGAGTTTCTGAAATGTCTCCTGTTCCAGGAGCTTCGAATCGCCCGCTTCACCCTCCAGATGCTCCCATCCGAATCTGGCCAGATCAGCCATCGAGATGTGAACGCTGCCCCCTGGACCCATGACCGAGCAATTGTCGGCGCGGTTCCGCGGGTCCATGGGCGATCTCATGAACAAGGCACGCTGGTGTCCCCATGGCTGATCCAGCGGCTGATCGCCTTGCGGCGGTCCAAAGCCCGCAGAGGGCAGTCTGAGAGGCTTGAACAGCTCCTCCTCGATAACCGTTGACATCGGCGTTTGTTGCGATCCCAATTCGTCTATTGTCGAGAATTGAATCCGTATGACTGAACGAAGAGTCGTCATTCTCGGTAGCTACGGAGTTTTTGGTCGACACATCACCGAAAATCTCTCGACTGTTTCTGGCATCAGGCTGACAATTGCCGGATTCTGGTTGAAAATTGCACTACTTTTCGAAATCCAACCCTTTGTCTGTGTCATCCGCACCAAGCATTCGGAAGTTGAATTTTCCGGCATCACCGGGTGTGATCTCGCCAACGAGTGCGCCGCCGTCTTTTCGTTCGAGGGCGAGTACGTTGCTTTCGACGGTGTAAGTTCCACTAAATTCCTGTGCAGCTTGATCCTTTTGTGTGAAACTCCATGTGAATTTTGCGTGGTCAATGATCGCGAGGACAAACGATGATCCGTCCGGACGCGATGCTTTCCATGTGCCGATCAGGATCTTTGGATCGATCAGTTTGACTTCCGGTTTAAATGTCTTCGTGTCTGGATTCGCTGTCCCATCGACAGGCAACGGTGGCAAAGCCGGTGGACTGGAAGGGTCGGACGCAGTCGGTTCCGGTGCCTTGATCATTTGGAGTAAATCGGCTGCAACCTTGTCGTCTGGCAGGAGCGTTACGACCGTTTGCAAGTGTCGTGCGGCGGCCTCCGCGTGTCCGCAGCTCAAGTAGTGGTACGAAAGCAGGAAATGTCCTGCCGCGTCGTCCGTGTGCGATTTTGTGAACGCTTCAAGTGCTC
>JBBJME010000322.1:0-7311 GCA_037719765.1 Planctomycetaceae bacterium | reverse complement strand
CGACATTGACGGGATTCGCATGACACCAATACCACTTCAGATCCAACAACAATCATTCAGTCCAAAGCCCATGATGCTTGCCGGTGCAGGACCACTGACGTCCGCCATCTGGAAGCTGGGAGACGAAGAGTCCGGCTGGCGATACCGCTTCAACGTAGTGCGGCAATCAGCACCGAGTGGATGCGTTACCGATCTCTTTCAGCCAAGGGATCTCATTCAATTTGTGAAGCTCATCCAAGTACTGGCCACCGAGATTGACAATGACGGATGCCTCAGGCACGACGAACGCGTGATGCTCAGAACCCTGGCAGGTCAGCTCGATGTATTTCTGGGAGGCGCTACTGACGAAACCGAAGACGAAACAACTCCGAACACACGCAACAATTCTCAGGACGATCACAGTAAAGGCACACAGCATGGCCACGCAACCTGTTCATGAAATCCGCCACGGCCTGATCAGGGTCCGCATCTGCCGCAAGCAGACGAGTTCCGGTCTCCGCCACACACTGACCATCGTCCGCCTGTACCGCAACGGCGACGTCTGGAAAGAGTCCACTCGCTTCTCCCGCGACGACATCCCGCTGATGTGTATGGTCCTCGACGAAGCCCACACCTGGATTTTTGGGAACAGCAAGCGTACCGAGGCAGCACCAGCCATTCGTCCTGAACAGTAAACACCAAAGACCGAAACCCACCCCCCAACTTTCAAAGGGATCAACTATGGCCATGGCGTCGAGCGGCGTAATTCGAACAGATGAAGCCTACAGCAAACAAATGGTGCTGCAGAGGCTGGGAATCTCGCAGAAATTCTGGGATAAAATGCTGGCCGAAGGATTGCCTTACACAACCGTGGGTCACACGCGCTGGGTGACCGGGCAGGCTTTGATCGAGCATCTTTCCAGAAACGCAGAAAGGAAAAATTCATGAATCAAATTGAAACATCCAACAGGAGATTATTATGCCGAGACGGCCCGAAATTGGAAATGTCCAACTGTACCCGGACCGACCGCTGCGGAAATCTGACCGCAACGGATACGTCCTTAAGTTCTACTGCCCGATCCTGGGCAAACGCATCCGCAGAAACTGTGGAACCCGCGACCGCCGCGAAGCCCGAAAGCTCCAGCGGGAATGTCAGGAACGACTGCTCAACGGTGAGTACCTGGCTTCGAATGGCGCCATCAGTGCAGCACATGTCGTTCAGAAACCAGTTCCCGCTGCGTGTGCCGCAACCAGTGACAGTAAGTCCGAAGGACCGACATGGCAGCAGTGCTATGACCGGTATCTCGAACAGCGTCGAGTGCGAGTGCGAATGGATTCGCTCGTCGATATTGTGTCGCGTCTGGGTATCGCCGAACAAATTCTGGAAGCGACAAATCGCGATGCAAACCAGCCAGAGGGTCTACTGATGTCTGATGTTGCAACACTGGACAAACTGGAATACCTTCAGGAGCGGCTACTGGCCGGTGACGAGTGTCGGTACGACGAACGCTCGCCGAATACGGTCAACAGTCTGATGGGAGCCGTCATGGCGTTCATCAGGTTCTGTCATTCTCGCGGCTGGGTTACTTCCGTTCCAAAGCTGGAGCGGCTGGAATCCGACGAGGTGATGAAGGGACGTCCCGTCACCGAAGCGGAGTTTCAGCAAATGCTGGATGCCACCGAATCGGTCGTGGGAAAGGGCTCGGCAGAATCCTGGAAGTTTGCTCTGCGAGTTTTGTGGGAATCCGGATTTCGAATTGGTGATCTGATGGACTTTTCGTGGAATGATTCACGACACATTCATCCCATTTGGCCAACACAGAAAAGTCAGTTTTCCACAGTGATGGTTCCGTCGTCACAAAAGAATGGTCGTGTCCAGGAAATTCCGATGTTGCCTGGCCTGGCGGAATTGCTGGAGCAGGTACCAGTGAAGCTGCGAACCGGCTGGATTGTGAATCCAACAGGAATGGAGGTCGAGTTGCAGGGCAGTGAACTCTCATTTCGGCCGTCAGTGGAGGACCTTCGGAAGCTGACTCAACGCTACAGCAATGTGGCCATTGCAACAGCGTGCGGAGTCTCTGAAGCGGCGGTCCGAAAGTGGCTGAAACGACACGGAATTCAACCGTGTGGATCTCAGCAGGAGCACACTGTCATGACGGCAACTCAGATTGAACGGCTTCGTTCTCGTGCAGAACGTTGTCTGGGAAGTCCGATTCGCCGTACCGAGAACCGACTGACAAAGGAGCGTGTCGGCCGTGTGATCGGATTGATTGGTATGGAAGCCGGTATTGTGGTCCAGCTGGAAGATTCCCGCGTCCAGCGACGAAAGAAGTTTGCGAGTGCTCACGACATCCGTCGTGGTCTGGCTCAAAGACTGATCAACGCGGGGGTTTCTGCTGAGACCTTGAAAGTTGTCATGCGTCACAAAGACTTTGCGACCACGGAGCGTCATTATGGCGCACTGCGTTCCGCTCAAAGTGCCGCCGCAGAAATCTCAACCCGACTGGCCCCTTCCACAGAAAACAGCGCATTTGTGGGGGGATTAGTGGGGGGACATAAAAAAACTCCTCTGCTTTCGGCGGAATAGTTATTGAGCTTAAAGTCTTTGCTTGCAAGGCTTTAGATAATTGCACTCGAATGGGCTCGAACCATTAACCTTCGGTTCCGTAGGCCAACCCAACTGCCAAGTTGAATTTTAGGACTCGTGACGTAAGTCATTATTCAGAAGCACATTACGTTTCAGTAATAACAAATCCCTGGACGCTCGAACGTCCGTAGTTTACACAAAATCGCGCCCTGTACCACCGATTCCGTGCCACATTCTGTGCCATGCGCCGCACCGTTCGGCATGTGTTTTCAATTCGGACTCATTATGCGGCTGGATGACTTCCAACAACCTGCAGTGGCCGGAAGACAGGCAAGACCTTCACGCTGATTTTGGATTTTTTTGCGAAAGCATTCGGTGCGCGCCAGCCCTCTGGGTTTCAAGACCGGCAGTGTGATTCCGTAAGTTCCTGCAGCGAAAATGAGTTACGTCAATGTCCGCAATCCGTTGCAGCGCCCATTGCAGCGCCGAATGGTCACAATCTGGCAGCGAATGACAACACTTGTCATCTCTCTGGTGACCGGGTCGCGTTGTCCGGGCATGGCAAAAACTTTCCGCGGAAGCTCGTCTGATGATCTTGGCATTAGTTTCAGCAGCTGAATCGAACGCATCGCATTCGGATAAATGAAACGGTTCACCGAGTCTCTGTCATAACATCAAGAAGTTGGATCGCTCTGGTAGCGCCGAGTACTGGGCATCAGGGGACACGGATCGGCAACGGTTGTTGTCAGCTCAGTATGCCAAGTGCGTCCTTTGTTCCTTTAAGATCGAATTGGAGACGGAATCGTGATTTCAATTGCTGTTCGTGCGAAGCGTGTCGCAGGGTCAGGAAGCGAGTCGACACGGGTTTTCTCTGGTTGCTGAGAAAGACTCTCACGGAGTCCATTCTCTTGTCAGGCCGTACGGACTTGATTGCATGCAAACGTTGCTGGCCATCAGGCCCGTGCGGACGACGGGGATTAGTGGGCTTTTAGGCATTCCCGGCAGTGTGAGCCGTTCCCCCACTGAAATCTAACGAACGTGGATGAAACTGCATGGACGGGAGTGAGAGGACGCAATTCTCAGCGTGCCCTGCACGAAGAGGTTTTCGTTCCACTCGCTTCCGTTCCATGGCTGCTGGCTCCCCCAATCGAATTGTCGTTGGTCCTGTTCCAAAGCGGAATTTCGGGCAAATGCGAAGACAGCGATGGCAAAACCAGTCAAGGCAAGGTTGACCCTCCCTACTGAGCCAGGAATGTAAGGAGGTCTTGTTCGAGTTGCTCTTTATGGCTTGCGAAGAGTCCATGCGGTGCGCCTTCGTACTCCTTCAACTGTGCTGTTGCGATGCCCTTCGCCGCTGGTCGGCCGCTGGCATCGATCGGCACGGTTGCATCGTCGGTTCCATGAATGACCAGTGTCGGCACCGTGAAGGCGGCAAGATCATCCCGAAAGTCGGTTGTGGCGAATGACTTGGCGCAAGCGAGGGTGGATTTCAAACTTGCCTGCATCGCGACGGATCGATTCCACTGAAGGAACTCGTCGCTGACCGGCTTGGAAAGCATTCCGACGCCGTAAAAGTCTTTGAAGAAATCAGCAAAGAACTTCGGGCGATCCGTCAACATCGCTGCGGTCATTTGATCGAACACCGATTGGTCTACACCGCCAGGGTTATCGTCCGTCTTCAACATGTATGGCACAATAGACGAGACCAGAACGCATTGTTTGACGCCTGGGGCAGCATGACGCGACATGTACCGCGCCACTTCACCGCCACCCATCGAGAATCCAACGAGAGTTGCGTCTTCATCTGCCCCGGTTGCCTTCATCACGTCGCTCAAATCGTCTGACAGCGAATCGTAGTCGTAGTCGCCAAATGGCTGGTCCGACCGACCGAAGCCACGACGATCGTAAGCGATGACCTTGTATCCGGCATCGGCAATTTTCATTGCGTGATAATCCCAACTATCCGCCGACAAAGGCCAACCGTGGATCAAAACCACGGGCCGGCCGCTGCCCCAAATTTTGACGTACAAGCCATGTCCATCTCGTGTGGGGATCATTGTCATGATGCTTCTCCTTGAATTCGTACCAGTGATTTACCGAAACGATCGTTTCGCGATTCGACGACTTTACCGATGCAGCCACCTTCGAGCGGTTCGCCGATCTGAAACGGAGGCACGTAACTATCGCCCACCTTCATTCGACCCCGCATATACGGATCAACGGACATCCATTGGTTTCGAACGAGAATCTCGCCATCGGCTATCGGTGAAAGCTCCACCGTGTTTGCGGTGAAGTTGCTTTTGCTTGGTTTGCCCTCGGGTCGCGAGACGAGTTCGATCTGCTTGCTTTTGATCGCTTGCGATATGGTAGTAGTCATTTTGTTTCCTTTGGTCCGAGGTGGATCAGTTTTTTGTTGACGAACTCGAGGATTCCCAAATGGGACAGCTCTCGCCCGTAGCCCGAATTCTTGATGCCGCCGAACGGTAACTCGGCTTGCGATTTGGTCGGCTGATTGACGAACATCATTCCAGTTTCGATTTTCTCGGCAACGCGGCGACCTCGCTCGATGTCCTTCGTGTAGACACTCCCACCGAGTCCATAGGATGAATCGTTTGCCAGTTTGATGGCGGCTTCTTCGTCCTTGACGACATAGACAGTGGCCACCGGACCGAACAGTTCCTTGTCATAGGTGGGCATTTCGGGTGTCACGTCGGTCAAAATGGTTGGATTGAAATATGCACCTTCGCGATCCGGACGATCTCCGCCAAGAAGCACCGTTGCTCCGGCGTCGATGGTCGCCCTCACCTGGCCTTGCAACTTGACGGCAGCCCCTTCGGTGGACAGCGGTGAGAGCGTGGTGTCCTCGTCCATGGGGTCGCCCATCTTCAGGCTCGACATTGCTTCCTTGAACTGTTCCAGAAATTCATCAGCGACCGCTTCGACGACTATGAATCGCTTCGCAGCCACACAAGATTGGCCGGCGTTGACCATCCGGCCTTTCACCGCCAACTCGACTGTCTTTTCCAGGTCGGCGTCTTCCAAAACGATGAAGGGATCGTTGCCGCCCAATTCCAGGACCGAGCGTTTCAAGTTCTTACCTGCTAAAGCAGCCACCGCCGCACCGGCTTTCTCACTACCGGTCAGCGAAACGCCTTGAACGCGAGAGTCCGAAATGATCGCATCGACAAACTCGGTGGGGATGAATAGGTTGGTGTAGACGCCATCAGGCAACCCACACTCGTCGAACAGATCCTCGATCGCCTGGGCACATTGCGGAACGTTGCTGGCATGTTTCACCATCACCGTATTGCCCGCCATGATGTTGGGGGCTGCGAACCGCGTGACTTGATAAAACGGAAAGTTCCATGGCACTGACACCCATCAAAACGCCTAGCGGCTCGAAATGGATGTAGGCGATCGCGTCAACGTTATCCATCGGCTGATCGGCTAAAAATGATTCGGCACCGCTTGCGTAAAACTCGAGAGATCTCGGCACAGTACTTGATCTCTTTTTGACTCTCCGAGATTCGCTTGCCCATGTCGATCGTGATGAGTCGAGCGAATTCATCGCATCGCTCACGAAGTTGGGACGCGAAAGTGAGAATGACACGCTTACGTTGTTCAAAGCTGGTCTTTCGCCAGGATTGATAGCTTCATCGGCACGGGCTACTCGATCGAGTGTTTCGCCCTTCGTCAACGGCTCAAACGTTTTGATCGTTCGGTTGGTGGCCGGGTTGATGCTGTTGATAGTCATGAGTCGCTTTTCGGTTGGTAGGTTTCATTCAAAAGGACGACCTTGCCTCGATCGACGCCGGTTTCAACGCGGCGGTGCGCGGCGGCGACTTCGGACATGGCGAAACGACTGTCGATGGTGACGTTCAATTTGCCCAATTCATAGAGGCCGATCAATTCACGCAGGTCGTCCGCGTTGGGTTTCGCCAGCATCACTTTCCCCGACTTGGACAACGGCCACGTCAAGACGGTCATCAATATACCTTTCACGTCCGGTTCGGTGGAAACGTAGCGCCCACCGCTCTTCATTACGGCCCGGGCATCGAAATAGCTGGCCTTGCCAGCGGCGTCGAAAACCAGGTCCCAACGCTCCTGTGATTCGGTAAAATCGGTTTTTTCGTAATCGTAAAAATGGTCGGCCCCAAGCGACAAACAGAAATTACGGTTGTCACTGCCGGCAACCGCATCGACATGGCAGTTGTGCGCCTTGGCGATTTGCACCGCGAACATCCCAACGCCGCCGCTCGCACCGTTGACGAGCACGCGGTCACCGGGCTTCATCTTGCCGTGATCGCGAAGAGACTGAAGCGCAGTCGTTCCCGCCAACGGCATTGCGGCGGCGATTTCCGTCGGCAGGGCGTCTGGCAGCTTCGCAACCGATTCAATGCCACACACCGCGTAATCTGCACAGGCTCCGCCGCGAGCTGAATCGAGAAACGCCATCACGCGATCGCCGATTCGAAACGGTGCATCGCTGCCGCAGTCCGCAACGACGCCGGCCACGTCGTAGCCGGGCACACGTGGAAAGCCGCCCGGCAACAAACCCTTCATCTCACCGCTGCGGAGTCGATAGTCGATCGGGTTGACGCTGGACGCCCAAACTTCGATCAACACCTGATCAGGTTGCCGAGTGGGAAAGTCAACGCTGCCGGCGTGCAATACATTGCTGTCACCATAGTCGTCGTAAACCATGGCGTGCATCATTCCGGATTGCCGTCCAACGGTGGTTCGAG
>JBBJME010000321.1:0-7361 GCA_037719765.1 Planctomycetaceae bacterium | reverse complement strand
GCTCATAAGAGTTCCTTACACACTATTTTCTTACGTTTTCCCAAGTGGTGCGTTGCGCTCCGCGTCACGCACCCAACAATTTGGAGGACGGACACCGGTGGCTAGCGCCATTTCGCTAATGATTCATCGTAAACTCAGCGCTGTTTAACAGCGCCCACAACACATCGGACAATGCCTCACGAAGTTCGTTGCCGGACATATCCTCCGTGATGTACTGATCCAGAAGTTCCTTCTCCGAAGGTCGCGGCTGGCGAGACAATGTCGCGAAGTACAGAATCTCAATCCGTTGATCTCGTGTGAAAAATGGCGCCTGCAGGGACTTCAACAAGCCACTGGACGCCAATCCGGTCGCGCTGTCGATCAATGTCCCGTTCATCAGTGTCAACGCCTGAGGTATTCCGCCCTGATATTCGGTCGATCGACCTGACGGTGTGCGGAACTCCCGCAGGAACTCCTCGCGTGAGACGTTTCCAAAACGTGTCACCAGGCCCGTCATGTCGTTGCTCTGAGTTGAACTCGGCATGGTTGCCACGGTGATGCAGTCGTAAACCTGCTCAGCTGTCAGCATCTGACGTTCATCTGACCAAACCACTCAGCGCGTCTCATCAAAATCGTCCGCTCCGCTGGAAAGGCGATAGGCCTTCGACAGCGCGACCACTCGGAAGAGTTCCTTCAGATTGAAATCAGTTTGAATAAAGTGTCCGGCCAGCAGGTCCAGCAGTTCCGGAGACAGCGGTGGATTGCCCACACCAAAGTCATCCACAGGATTCACGATGCCCTTACCAAACAGCATCGACCAGACTCGATTCGCGGTGGCCCGAGCGAAGTACGGATTGTCACGGCCCGTCAGCCAGTTCGTGAGTTTCTGACGCCGCTGTGTGGCTTTTTCCAGCAGAATCTCCTCGCTGCCATTCAAAAACTTCGGAGGCACCGCAGCTGTGGATTCCGGCATCATCACTTCACCGCGGTCCACATCACGCACCTGCATGACTGTCGAAATATTCTCCAGCTTTCCGCGAGGACGTGAGATCCGGGCGAAGAAAGCCGCGAAGCCCCAGAAGTCTTCCTGAGTCCACGGTTCAAAGGGATGATCGTGACACTGAGCACACTCCAGCCGCATGCCAAGGAACACACGAGCTGTGCGGCCCGCCAACTGGTCGGCTTCCAGCTTCGTTGCCGAGTAAAACAGCAGCGGCCCCGACTGAACGAGTCGTCCTTCCGCCAACAGCAGACTCTGCACTGTCTTGTCGTACGATTCATTACTCTGAAATCGTCCGGCCAGCCACTTTTCAAAGACCTCAACCCCGCCAAAGCTCCTGAGATCGACCCCTTCAGGAATCAGGAACGACCGGAATCTCGCGGCCAGATGACTGGCATGATCCGGGCCGTTCAACAGGCGGTCAACGAGCAGTTCGTAGCGATTGGGTGACGTGTCTTTCAGATAGTCACGGACTTCATTCACGCTGGGAGTACGACCGGCCAGATCCAGAAACACGCGACGCAGAAGTTCTTCATCCGACGCAGCATCCACAGGCTGCACACTGTTCTGTTCCCAGAGCTTTGCCAGCAGCACATCGAGATCCAGCACGGTATTGCCGGAAGCACTCGGCCGAATCTCCACGGGTTTCCATTTCGATGCGGCACCGAACAGCGGCGAAGGAAGACTTGAACCATGAGGCACATCGGTGCTGGCATTGGGTGCATCAACGGCAACCGCGACTGTCGAATCCGGACTGCTCGTGGCATCATTCGATGCGGTCTTCGTTTCAGAAGTTGAATCGACGTCAACAATCGGCATATCCTGAGGAAATCCGGCCGTAACCCGCTGTGCTGTCGGTTCATCGGAATACACCAACGTCGAAAAAGACGAAGCCGATTTCGGAAACGCCTCCGATCGTACCGCGCTGGCTGAATCCAGGTCGTAAGCAACCGGCAAATGTGTCGTCGGATCCACCAGCAGTTGCACATCGACGAAGTCAGAATCTGCCACATCAAATCGAACATTCAGCTGAATTCGCTCAGCGCCATCGACGGTGACTTTCTTCCAGCTCTGTTCAGCAATGTGTGCTGACTGAACAGCCTTGCCTGAAAACGCTCCGCCGGATTCTCCTGCCAGAAAGGCAAAGACAAGACCGTCGCGAGTTCGGCTCGGATCGATCTGCACTGACTCACGCTCAATCGTTGCTTCCGAGTACTTCCGCCGCAGAACGATCTGCTTTTTCGCGTCCAGCAGAACGGAAGACTCCGGTGTCGATTCACTCACCAGCCCTTCCGACAGCGACATCCAGCGAGTCACTCCATTGCTGCTCAACTGCACGATGCCGTGTTCACTCAACGCATCCAGCATCGACGACCATGCGTAGACCGTGGATGAAGTGTTGAAGACCGCGATGCCAATCACAACCACCACCACGGCAGCCGCGATCGGAAGTCCGCGCAGCCATCGAGAGCCCCGGATCAGCGTCCGCTGCAATTTGGCCGCCTGGGAATCGGCTAGTCGAGGCGACTGGCCCCAGTCCTGCTCGATCCCCTGATCCAGCCGCTTCAACAGCGACCGCGGAACCGGTGGCGCATCGAAGGCTCCGGCGAGCAGCTGCTCCAGCTCGCGATCCTCCACCGTTTCCGGCAATGCGTCATTCATGTGGGAGTTAATCATTGAAGGAATACCTGGAAACAACGTCTTGATTCACTATTTCAAATCTGAAATCTCAATTGCACTTACTGCCCCAGCTTCGCAGTCTCCGGACCAACCCTGTCCCCACGCTGGTCCGATTCACATGGCGGCTTCACCACCCGCCCATTCCCCTGACTGCAATCACTGCAGGCTGGTGATCCCGGTGACTCCTCATGAACATCTCTCATCAGCATCCGCTGACGAAACTCCTTCCGTCCGCGAAACAAGATTGATTCCGCAGCCTTGTCAGAGACATCCAGCCGCTCAGCGATTTCTTTCACACTGAGCTTGTCGATGTACTTCCATTCCAGCGCCAGCCGAGTCGGTTCCGGGAGATGATCAAGCACCTCACGAATCTCTTCTCGACGCTCCTGCAATTCCTGCTCCTGAACAGCATCCCGACCATCAATGACACGCGCAACCTGTTGCGCCTGATCAATCAAGTGCTGTACTCTGGCCGCCGCACGAAAGTGATCCGCCACTTTGTGAGCTGCCACGGACCTGAGCCAGCCAACGGGATTCCCGATGTCCGTGACCGGATCTGCAACTGCCTTCAGCAATGCCAGTACGGCCTCACTGACAATGTCTTCCGCCAGATGCCGATCGCCCTTCACCTTGACGTACACAAAGCGCCAAACCGACGGCAGGTAACACTCACTCAGGTGCTGCACTGCGGCCGGGTCGTGGCGACGAAGTCCATTGACCAGAGCGGAATCGTTCAAATCAGCCTCATTTCCCGGAAAACGCCCAGTGCCAACGGAGCGATTCGTTGAGTACTCCAGCTTAGTCGCAGCCATGCTGATGATCACGCAGCGTTTTTCGCAGGATTCGTGGTCTGAATGGTCACATACTCTGCCAGACCTTTTTTGGCTCCGCCTCAGGTTCGAATGACTGAATCGGGTGACACTATCGGAACCAGTGCTCTGTCAAGGCTTGGAAAAGGGGTCAGGAACCAATAGCCAAATGGCCCAGAGGGTGCTCCGCACTATTGGTTCCTGACCCCTTTTCCAGGCCACCTCCGCTGAAGCCCCAGACAGTGCCTGTCGATGTCAGGCACGCCCAAGGACGATTTCCATGCTGCGGAATTCGCTGCCATCCGGACCTGACATATATGTTGTCATGTCATTGTGATCCTGATCAACCTCCGTCATTGCGCCGGAGAATCTGCGGTATTCAGACGCGTCCAGACTTCCGGGAGCCGCGACCGGATCAGATTGATGCTGGATGCGGGCAACAGCGAAATCTCCATCGGGACGCAGATGGTGTCTTCAATTTCTAACTGACCCGGCTGTCGTCCGTACTTGTAGTCACGATCGAGAGATCCATCCGCATTTCGCTTTGACTCAGCGCATCCGGCGTTGGCAATCGACAAAAAGAACTGATCTTTCACTGCCGCTTCACCCGTGACAGGAACGCGAAACAATTTTCGCCGAGCCATCTCACGAAACAACTCTTTGGCGGTCATCTCTGCTGGATCCACGATTGTGATCGACTCCGCAATCAGGGATTCAAATGGTCGCTCGCCGTGATGTTCGCAGGCACGCAACCTGGCAAAGGCGTTCAGAATCTCCTGTTTCACGAGCGGGAAGTGGGTACACCCCAACACGACCGTGTCAATGGTGGTCGTCCTGCCTGCGGCCTTGTGATTCCTGACCAGCGTGGCCACGTCATAGCGAATGTAGTTGGCCACCGAATTCAATCGCAGTGACTCGGGAACTTTTTGATCGCCGAGCATCCCGGCTGGATCGAATCCATAAATCTCCAGTGCCTCCATGTCCAGCGCAGCCGCTTTGTTGGCTGCCGATGGCCCAAGATAGGCTTGAAGCGCCGCATTCTCCGAATCATTGGAATTGATAAACGCAGGATCGCCTTCAATTGCTCCGGCAAGGCCGACAGACCCCTGTTGCACGACTTCCGGGATTCGTTTCCCGGCAAGTCCAGTCGTCCGACCGATCGCCCTGGGATAGGCATTGCTTCCGCATGTGCCAACTGTGGCCAGGACAGCCACGGTTCGCGGTTGATCTGCGGAATCAATGTCCTCCATCACACCTCGGGCTCCTGCTTCGACGACACCAATGACGATCACCGGGATCTTCCAGGCATCGATCGTCTGGCGAATTTCTTCAAGCCCCCACGCCGTGGCGGTGTTGCAGGCAATCACAATCGCTTTCACCGGCGGCTTATCGAATCGTGGACCGTCTGCATCGGCCTTTGGCCAATACCGTCGCCCAAGCAGAAATGCGGCGTCCTTGAGGATCAGTTCCTTCAGGAAATCCTGTCGTCCTGCGGACGGATAATTTCCGTATGGCATGTTCGCCTGGTCGCCCAGGTAGAGAAACCGTTCGTGTTCAAAGTCCTTCCGGCCATCAGGCCCCGGCGAATAGCTGTCGTTGTGAAATGCGTCCAGTGACAGGATCGCTTCCTGAACGGTCAGTCCCCCGATGCCGGAATCAAACACGCCGATCGGAAGATTCCGGTTGTCGTCCGACCACGCTGTCGGATCAATTGTAAACGCCATCGTTCCATGCGGATGCTCTTTCGAATGCTCAACAAAGTTCTTTACAACCTCGGATATCTCTCCAGGCGGCTCAGCCGGGATGACCGATTCCAGCGGGGCCACTACAACAGCCAGCCCCATGACAGTTCGAACGATGTTCATAGACGTCTCACTTGTTCCGCTGACAGAATCACGAAACCAGCGGCATGATACTTGGATCTGCTGGTTGTGGAACACGGCCCCAATAAAAAACGCCTGTCAATCAATGACAGGCGTCGATGCGGGGCAATCACGTTGATCAATGGACTTCGGGAAGCGGAGAACCCTACTTGCCGTCACCTTTGAGGTCAGCAATCTTGACTTCAACGGGCTTCAGTTCGTTGTCGCCTTTCTGGACCTTGACGCTGTACTTGCGTTCGAGATAGCCTTTTCGTTCGTGCCAAACCCGGAATTCGTGTTCGCCGACGGGCAGGTTCGGGATGCTGAATTTTCCGTCCTTGTCCGTCACTGCGGCATAAGGATGATCAACTACCATCCAGTACGCCTGCATCCACGGATGGAAGTCGCACGCGACCTTCAATGGCAGAGTCTCCCCGATTTTGTAGTCAACCATCAAACCTTTGCCTGCAGGTGCAATCAGTACGTTTATGGCCTGGTTCTTGAGCGGATACGTGTGAGTGTTGTGTGCAATGGCGTCACTTGAAGTGACTTCAACCGTCTGTCCGCCAAGGACAACCATCGCATGAGGAGTAAACATGCAGCCTTTCTGGTCGAAGATTACCACAGCTGGATCAGGTTTCTTAAGGTCCGGATGAATACTCTTCGGAGCTTTCGGGAGATAGATGAACACATTTGCCAGACCTTTGGAATCTGCATCAATGATCAGATCATCTTTGTAGGTGTCCACAGCTGCACAGACCGCAGGATCTTTCACCTGAGCACCTTTAGCGTGCAACAGCACAGGGGCCGGGATGTCGCCCGTCACAACCACCTGACCGGAAATGGTTCCCCAGTCTTCAGCAATCGCCGACACACCGCACCACAGCATCAGGCTGGCGGCAAGAATCAATTTCTTCATGTTGAAATTCCTTCGAGGAGTTTACGAGCATTCAGTCTCTGCCCGTCCGTAAAACTGGCTCAGACCTTCCAGTGGAGGGCTGTACAACCACAAGCAGCGACTTGACGCGACGTTGCGAGTATCGGTCTGCCGCTGCAGCCATGATTTTAGCGCGATCCCTGAGCCAAGTCGAACACGACTTCCAGATTCTCCTCTTACCTGTACGGTCCTTCTCAGCGCTGGGACGCCGATTATTGGTCCGGAATATGGGTTCCCTGGTTCCTTAAACGTCGTATTCCACAATGATTTCTGCATCTTTCTGGCGACTGGACCAGCACAGAAAGTCATCCTCAGGCCAAGTTGAACTGAGCTGCGAATTCACAATGATCGGTATCGTGCAGGTCACAGTGAGCGGCTCAGGCCAATCGGTTTGGTTGGCATCCAGTGAGTCGATTAATGGCATGGATTCACCCTTCTCAGAAGTTGCGGAGTGTTTCGGCGTCCCTGCCTCTCAGGTCGAATTCAAGCATTCTGCATTCTGGTTGCGATGAAAGCGTGAAGAACGCGGGAGTTTTTCGTTAATCTGACGTGCGGGGTGCAGTCGCGGATGATTGTTAAAGTAGGTCCTTTCTGCCGGAAAGGACTTTCGCCGTAAGGCGAACCGCCTTGGGTCGCACATCCACTCCACGGCACCGCGTGACCGTAATTTCGACGTCGACTTGTCGCTGGTCGCGGCGTGGCAGCGAAGGTCTTTCCGCTCAATCGTTCAGATGTGTCGGGAGATGGCTGCAAATGGCTTGAAAATCAGTTTTTGCGTCGATCTTGCCTTCTACCTGCGACGGCTGCACGTTCTACATTGTGTTTCCTTTTTATATCGTCTTGCAACGTATTCTGTACCGCAAGCGGTGGTAAGGGGTCCTCTTTCGAGCGAATTGAAGCGGCTGTCTTTCCGCCTGCGGAAATCTACGCGAACGCCTTTCGAGCGGAGGAAATACTGATCGCTCGATTTTGGCCTCGGGCGTCTGCGGACGCTTCCATCGCTTTCGGTCGGCCGACGCTGGATCGGAACCACTTGCGAAAGTTCACCACGCAGTCCACCCAGAGTTCCGTTGAGATCCCCACTCGCTCAAACA
>JBBJME010000320.1:0-7363 GCA_037719765.1 Planctomycetaceae bacterium | reverse complement strand
GAATTGTGGCGCGCGGATCAAAGTTCTTGTACACGCGGTGACCAAAGCCCATCAGTCGGAAATCGCTGTCTTTGTCTTTGGCCTTCATCACGTACTTTTTGTAGTCGTCTCCGTCATTGTGAATCATCTGCAGCATTTCCAGTACGGCCTGATTCGCTCCGCCGTGCAGTGGCCCCCACAGCGCACAAATGCCCGCGGAAATCGACGCGAAGATGTTGGCGCGGCTGCTGGCCACGATGCGCACCGTCGATGTGCTGCAGTTCTGTTCGTGATCAGCGTGCAGGATCAACAGCATGTTGAGCGCTTTTACCAGCACCGGATTGATTTTGTATTCCTCCGCCGGCACGGCAAACATCATGTTCAAAAAGTTGGCACAGTACGGCAGATCGTTGCGGGGGTAAATTGTGGGCTGACCAATTGATTTCTTGTAAGCATAGGCTGCAATCGTGCGCACCTTTGCAATCAGCCGCACGATGTTGACGTCAGACCGGTCGTCTGCGGTGCCTGGATAATAGGTCGACAGCGAGGCCACCATCGCGGACAGAATGGCCATTGGATGGGCATTCGGTGGAAATCCTTCGAAGAATTTCTTCATGTCTTCGTGAATCATGCTGTGGTATGTCAGCTGAGCCCGAAATGCCTTCAATTGTTCAGCTGTCGGCAGTTGGCCGTAGAGCAGCAACCAGGATGTTTCGACAAAATCCGATCGCTCGGCGAGCTGTTCGATCGGATATCCACGATACCGCAGAATCCCTTTGTCGCCATCAATGAACGTGATAGAACTCGTGCAGGCCCCCGTGCTGTTGAAGCCGGGGTCCATCGTAATCGCGCCGGACTGACTCAGCAGTTTTGTGATATCAACCGCCGTCTCATGTTCCGTGCCACGAATCACCGGCAGTTCGTACGATTTTCCATCCAGATTCAAACTGGCCGTTGACATATCACATTTTCCCTGCGAGCAAAGAATTGTTGGAGAGAACACGATCTCAGGACATCTGCCGGAAACGTGCTGAAACGCGACGATTCGGCTGGCACAAATCGATTTTCGGAAATTTCCCTGGAGGTCATTGTATCGGCACTGTCCGCAGACTGCGCGAGTCTGACCCGAGTGTTTGCCAGGAAACGTTATCACGAGCCCCTCAAAAGTAAACTCAACCACGTTTCGTGGCCTTTTTTGAGAGCGAATGTGCAGTGCATCACGTGTTCCCTGCGTCGGCGAGTCGGCGGAGCGATGTCCGATTACGCAGCTCGTCGCTCCATCGACTGAGATTCTTTGGACGTACCGTGGTCATACGATCACGGGCGATCTCTGGTCGCCGCGGTGGCCGTGCCATTGCCGCATTTTCGGCAGAAGTAGCGACCGTTGGTCATCTGCCTCGGCGGAATCTGCCTGTGTCGATGTTGGCGGTGCGATGACTGCCTGAGTCAGCGAGCGTCAGCGAGATTCTGCAGGCATGCGGTCTGTCAGGGCTGGACGTGGACGGGCTAAGCTTCGCGACCCCGAAAGCGATGTCGGGAACTCACCGCCAGATCCGTGATTGGAAACAGGAAGTTCGGCCATGCGTACGATTGCAGTGATGAATCAAAAAGGTGGCGTCGGCAAGACGACATCGAGTGTCAACCTTGCCGCCGCCCTGGCGCGCGAAGGACGCCGCGTCTGTCTGATGGATCTTGATCCGCAGGGGCACGCGTCTTTTCATGTCGGTGTCGAAGCCGGGCCGGACATGCCGACGGTTTATGACGTCTTTACGCAACAGGTGATGCTCGACGAAACACGGCAACTGGTGGGTGAGAATCTGTCGCTGATTCCGGCCAACATCGATCTGGCTGCGACCGAGGTGGAACTTGCCGGAGTGGCCGGCCGCGAATTCTTCCTTCGCAATTCCATGCAGCACTGGAAGGAACAAAATCGCTTCGACTACGTCGTGATGGATTGCCCGCCTTCGCTGGGCATCCTGACCATCAACGCACTGACGGCAGCCAGTGAAGTCTTCATCCCGCTGCAGCCGCACTTCTTCGCGCTCCAGGGTCTTTCAAAACTCTTCGAAACAACGGCACTGGTCACGCGGCGATTGAACCGCGATCTGCGTGTCACTGGCATTCTGATGTGCCTGTATGAATCCGGGACTCGCCTGGCAGCTGACGTCACCGAGGACTTGCGGCAGTTTCTGAGCACAAGTGACAGTGACACTCCGTGGGCGTCAGCTCAGATCTTCAAAACTCGTATTCGTCGCAATATCAAACTCGCCGAAGCGCCAAGTTTCGGCCAGTCGATCATTGACTATGCTCCGACTTGCCCGGGGGCCATCGATTACATCGCCATGAGCCAGGAAATCCTGGCGATGGAAGCTCAGATTGCCGCAACCTCGCGGCCGCCTGCAGCCCGCGCTGCGTAACCGATAGTGGACAATCAGGAATCGCTTGTCCGATGCGATGGCGGAATCAGACAGCGGCAGTTTCTCCGGGCACGCGGCACCTCGAATTCCTGTCGTCAGTGTGAATATCGCGCACAGCCATTGGATAACGGAGAGACGAGCGAGTTGATGGAGCCGATCCGGCATGGTCGCGATCCTGAATACATGACAGGAGAATAAGTGAGTCTGGACCGCAGGTTCGTCCAAACGCGACTGTTCCGCAACCATGTCTGTCGCCCGCTTGCAATCCGGATTGCGATTCACCACGATAGCCGTTCTGCTGCCTGTTTTGCCCGCCTGGAGTTCGCGCCGTGATTCGTTGCCTGCTGCTGTTGTCGATTGTCTGTTGTCTGAATGGTCGCATTGACGCCGCCGACTGGCCTCAGTTTCGCGGGCCGGGTGGTCAAGGGCACTCAGACGCGAAAAATCTGCCGCTCACGTGGAGCGACACCGAAAACATCACATGGAAAGTTCCGATTGCCGGACTCGGCTGGTCGTCACCTTCGATCCAGGGCGATCAGATCTGGCTGACAACGGCAATCGACGACGGCAAGTCGCTGCATGCCATCGTGCTCGATCGAGCCAGCGGCGGGACGCTGCACGACATTGAAGTGTTCACGCTGGAAAATCCTGGCAGCGTGCATTCCAAAAACAGTCATGCATCACCGACGCCGTTGATCGAAGGCGATCGTGTCTATGTTCATTACGGCGCACACGGCACTGCATGTCTGAAAACAGACGGAACCATCGTCTGGAAGACGCAGGACCTGAAACACGATCATCGGCACGGTCCCGGCGGTTCCCCTGTGATCTTTGAAGACCTGTTGATTCTGAACTGTGACGGATCGGATATTCAGTTCGTCGTCGCGCTCGACAAGGCCACCGGCGAGATTCGCTGGAAGAAGAAACGTGAACACATCGGCGCAGATCGGCTGTCAGGCAAGTCCAACGTGCCCATGGCCTACACAACGCCATTGCTCGTCGATGTCAACGGAACGACTCAACTGCTGAGTACCGGTGCCGACAGCATCGTGGCCTACAACCCTCGGACAGGCGATGAATACTGGTGGTTCCGCTTTGACGGATACTCGAACGTGCTGCGCCCGGTCGTGGGGAAGGGCCTGGTGTTTATCAGTTCCGGCTATGACCAGCCGGAGTTCTATGCCGTGCGGATCGATGGCTCCGGTGACGTCACAGAATCGCATCTTGCATGGAACATGAAGAAGGCCTCCCCGCTGAATCCATCGCCGCTGATCGTCGGCGATGAACTGTATCTGGTCAGCGACAACGGCATCGCCACCTGTCTGGATGCTGTGACCGGCGAACAGCACTGGCAGGAACGTCTCAACGGCAACTTTTCAGCATCACCGACATTCGCAGACGGACGCATCTATCTGCTGGACGAAGAAGGCACGACCACCGTCATCGCCCCCGGCAGAAAGTTCGAATCTCTCGCCGTCAACAAGCTGGACGGCCGGACCCTGGCAACTCCCGCGTTGGTAGACGACTCGGTCTTTCTTCGAACCGACACGCATTTGTATCGCATTGAAAAACCATAGGTGGCGGATCGCGGTTCTTGATGACAAGCCGCATCACATCATTGCCAGGATATCTCCGCAATTGATTTGTCAGCACCTCCGGATTTCTGAAGTATCAGTGTGCTCCTGTCTGCAAATTGCCGATTTCCATGTGAGGACCTGCGAATGCTCATAACTGTTTCTCGTCCACGAATGCCGCTTCAGATGCCAATTCTGATTCTGGCGGCTTGCAGCGGAATCATGCAAACGCGAGGGCAGGCGGCAGAACTTTTGATCGGCGGTGCTACGGTCAGTATCACTCCGGACCGGCCAGTGGCTCTCTGGGGACAAATGCATACGCGGATCTCGACGGCTGTTGAAAGCCCGGTGACGGCGACTGTGCTGGCTCTGGAATCTGTCGATGGCGGCAAGCCGACCGAGCAGGCTGTGATGGTGGCCTGCGATCTGGTCGCAGTCCCGCAGGATGCTCTGGAGAAAACTCGCCAGCAGGTTGCGATGCGACTTCCCGATTTCCCGGTCAACAAGATTGTCCTCAGTGCCACGCATACTCATACAGGGCCCGTCATGACGGAAGGTCTGTACGAGATTCCTGCTGAGGGAGTCATGCAGCCCGCAGAATATGTCGATTTCTTCGCCGAGCGTGTGGCCGAGGCCGTGGTGGCCGGATGGAATTCCCGCAAGCCCGGCAAAGTCAGTTGGGGTCTGGGACAGGCCGTTGTCGCGCAGAACCGGCGATCCGTTTACAGTGACGGCACGGCCGCGATGTATGGACCGACGAATCGCGCGAACTTCTATATGATTGAGGGTTACGAAGATCATGCAGTGGAATGCCTGTTCTTCTGGGATCTCACAGGCAAACTCATTGCGACCACCGTGAATGTTGCTTGTCCGTCACAGGAAGTCGAAGGAGGATCTGCCATCAACGCCGACTTCTGGCATCAGGTGCGTGAGTCGCTGCGAGCCAGCCATGGAAAGGACCTGCATGTGCTCGCCTGGACCGGAGCTGGCGGAGATCAGTCGCCGCATTTGATGTTCCGGAAACAGGCCGAAGAACGCATGCGGAACCTCCGCGGGATCAGTCGGCTGGATGAAATCTCGCGTCGCATCGTCAGTGCCTGGAACGAGGCCTATGACGGCGCCAAAAAAGATCAGCACACTGACGTTCCGCTGATCCACACGGTTCAGGAAATCGAATTGCCCCGACGCGAAGTCCTCGAACGCGAGTGGCTGCTGGCCAAATCCACTATTGATGATCTGTCCAGACAGGAGGGCAAACAGACTTTGCTTTACTGGCACGGCGGCGTGGTGAAGCGATACGAACAACAACTTGCGGGAACAGTGGAGCCCTTCAAAATGGAACTGCATGTCATCCGGCTGGGTGATATCGCCATTGCGACAAATCCGTTTGAGCTGTTTACCGACTACGGAATCCGGATGAAGACGCAGAGCCCGGCGCTGCAGACATTTGTGATCCAGCTTGCCGGACCAGGCACCTATCTTCCGTCAGCGCGCGCGGTGCAGGGAGGCGGCTACAGTGCCATCGCCGAGAGCAATGAAGTCGGCCCCGAAGGCGGTCAGGTCCTCGTTCAACGAACTCTGGAACAGATCAACGCGCTTTGGCCAGCAACAAAGTAGCCGTCTCGCTCCGCCGAGACGATGCCTTGTTCTATCACGTTCGCCACCAAAGACATAGACGGGCCAGGTTCCGGAAGCTCGGTCCGGCGCTGCGATTCATGTAGCTTGGACATTCATGTCCGAGATAATGGCCGGGCACCGTGACATTGTCAAGTGGCTGTCAAGAGACAAAAACCTTCGCTTCGGCTATGTTTCAGGCTCTGCGACGGACATGAATGTCCATCCTACATACGATCGTTCTGCCAGCGCACCCAAAACTGGGCTCATCTGCCATATGTTTCAAAACGTCAGCGTAGGTCTCTAACTGATCATCAGATCCCGGATCGGATTCCCGGGGCAGATCACAAAAGGGCGGCCTTCGATGTCGGTGAGTTCCAGATTGGGGGGAACGCCCAACAGGTCGTAGACAGTGGCCGCCAGATCAATGGGATTGACTGGATTCACAGCCGGATACGCCGCGTGCTGATCGCTGGCGCCATAGATCTGGCCACCTCGAATGCCTCCTCCGGCCATCACCGATGTAAAACAGTTCGGCCAGTGATCTCGTCCGTCTCTACCCGCCCCGGCATCGCTGTTGCGCTGCCCGATCTTTGGAGTGCGACCGAATTCACCAGTCCAGATCACCAGCGTTTCATCCAGCAGACCTCGTTGATCCAGATCGTCCAGAAGTGCAGAAAACGCGCGGTCTGCTACCGGCATCAGCCGATCCCGGAGATCAATGAAATTGCGGCTGTGCGTGTCCCAGTAGACACTCACATTCTTGATACCGTCACTCGGCCAGTACACGGTCACCAGAGGGACGCCGCGTTCAACCAGTCGTCGTGCCTGCAGGACGGACTGTCCGTGTGGGTTTCGTCCGTACCAGTCACGCACCGCATCGGGTTCCTGAGTCAGATCAAAGGCAGATCGACCAACTGCTGAAGCCAGCAGATCAAACGCCTGTGAATAATTTCGCTGCATGTTGCGCGTGGAGTCCAGTTCCTGAAGACGCGATGCGGTGACTTCCAGAGAATTCAGCAGCGAACGACGCCGATCCATGCGAGTTTCAGGAACATCATCGAGCGGCTCGATCTCACCGACTCGGTAATCAGCGCGTGACGGATCTGCGTCGATGGTCAGCGGATCCCATGTCGGGCCAAGCCATCCCGCGAACTGTCCGTGACTCTGTTCGACAAACCGCGGAACATCGTTTTCCAGTCTGGGACGCATCGAAACAAACGGCGGCAGCGGATCCCGACCTCGCCCCAGTTTCGCAAGCACGGCTCCGAAATGCGGCCAGTCCTTTCGCAGGTCATTGGACGGAAGCGGCGGTTTGCCGGTCAGCAAATAATGAGTGGCCGTCGTGTGATCGACATTCGTATGAGTCATCGACCGGATGACGGCGAGGTGCTGAGTCCGCTGCGCGAGCAAAGGAAAATGCTCACAGATCTGCATGCCGGGAACCTGAGTATCGATCGGTCGGAATTCACCCCGCACTTCATTCGGAGCATCGGGTTTCAGATCCCAAGTGTCCTGATGAGCCGGCCCGCCCCACATAAACAGCAGAATGCAGGCTTTCGCCTTCCGCACGGGAGAACTCAAATGCCGATCGGCTGCCAGCGTCTGAGCCCTGAGCAATTCAGGCAGCGTCAGCCCCAGCAACCCGACCGAACCCGCTCGCAGCGCATCTCGGCGACGAGGACTTTGCGGTTTTTGCGATCGTCGGTAATGTTGTCTTGATTGGCCTGTCATGGCACGTTCACGAAGTCAGCAGGAAACAGTTCTCATTCTTACCAT
>JBBJME010000108.1:0-22517 GCA_037719765.1 Planctomycetaceae bacterium | reverse complement strand
GCATGGGTGCGAATGTCATCCGGCCCCAAGCGTATCGTAATACCGCTGCCCGAATCAATGCCGGAAGTGCCGCACTCCGGTGAAAATCATCGCCATGCCATGTTCGTTGCAGGCGGCAATGACTTCGTCGTCGTTTCTTGAACCGCCGGGTTGAATGGCCGCTTTGATGCCGGCTTTCGCTGCGGCATCAATTCCGTCGCGGAACGGGAAGAAGGCATCCGAAGCCACGACACCCCCCTGACTGCGGTCGCCGGCTTTGTACGCAGCGATCATGGACGAATCCAGCCGACTCATCTGCCCTGCCCCGGCACCCAGCAACATGCCATCCTTCGCGAACACGATCGCGTTCGACTTGACGTGACGACACACGGCCCATGCAAATTGCAGATCGGCCAGTTCTTGCGCCGTCGGTTGCCGCGAGGTCACAACTTTCCATGCTGCGTCTGACTGTGGCAGGTCGTCCCGATCCTGAACCAGCATGCCTCCACTGACGCGACGATAGTCCGGAGCACCCAGATCGGTATTTGAATACTCGACCTGCATCAGTCGCACGTTGCTCTTCCATTTCGGCTTTGTGGTCAGAATCTGCAGCGCCGCATCGTCATAAGCCGGAGCAATAATCGCTTCAATGAATCGGCCTGGCACACACATGGCTTCTGCCGTTGCGGCATCCACCGTCTTGTTGAGTCCGATGATGGATCCGAACGCACTGATCGGATCGCCTTCGTATGCCTTGTCGAACGCGACCGCCAGGGATTCGCCTGTTGCACAACCGCACGGGTTATTGTGCTTGATCACGCAGGCCGCCGGTTGAGTGAACTCGGACACGACTGCCTTCGCTGCGTCCAGATCTAACAGATTGTTGTACGACAATTCTTTTCCATTGAGTTGCCGAGCATTGGCAACGGAAGTCGCTGAAGGCACATCTTCCACATAAAATGCAGCCCGCTGATGGGGGTTCTCGCCGTAACGAAGTTCCTGCTGAAGACGAAATGACAGTGTCAGGCGAGGTCCGAAGCTGCTGACTTCGCCCGCGTCTTTTGCTGTGACTTGAGCCATATAGTCGCTGATGGCTCGATCATACGTCGCGGTCATTTCAAAAGCCGCAGCTGCCAGCCTGCGCCGAAAGGCTTCATCGAGCGAATTCTGCTGCAGACGATTCAGGACGTCGCTGTACTGTGATGGCTGCGTGACGATCGCCACATGCGCGTGATTCTTGGCCGCTGAACGCACCATCGAAGGTCCGCCGATATCGATGTTTTCAATCGCATCGTCAAACGTCACATCCGGCTTCGCGACAGTCTGCTGAAACGGGTACAGATTCACGACGACCAGTTGAAACGGCACAATTCCGTGGGCTTCAATGGCAGCCGCGTCGGATGCCAGCGTTGGGCGTCCCAGAATCGCGCCGTGAACTTTGGGATGCAGCGTCTTGACGCGACCATCCATGATTTCTGGAAAGCCCGTATAGCTGGTCACATCGATCACCGGAATTCCGGCCTGTTCCAGAAACTTACGCGTGCCGCCGGTCGAAAGAATCTCAAACCCCAGTTCCGTGAGTCCACGCACAAAAGTATCCAGACCTGCTTTATCACTGACGCTGACAAGAGCGCGTTTTGGATGAGAGTTGCTCATGGCGAATTCAAAAACCGATGCTGAAGAAGGGCCAAAAAATCCATCGATTGAATGACGGTCATACCTCACATCCGCGGAGTTTTGGAACGGACTTGTGCGGCAGGCGGCGTTTTACCACGAATGGACACGAATGCACACGAATCGGACCCGCCAAAGACGACATGACGCACAATCGGGCAGACTCGTACGTCTGCCACCCAGTCGTGTTGTCTGCCCTATGGAGTGCGGCGACTTGTCGCCGCTTTCTTTTTTAAGTTCGCCGTTTACAGCAGCGGCAGCGCGCTTTGGGTCAGGGGCTCACAGACCTTGTCAGTTGTTCTCAGCACTGGCATCCGCAGCGGGTTCAGGCGGGGCCGGTTTGGCAACTTCCGGCATGATGGGGCTGCGCTGGGGGTTCTGATGATAGATCGGGAAGTCGATCCCCGATTCTTTCAGGCAGACAACACGGCCGGACTTGCTGCTCAGGTACACGCGATCGGTGACTGAGTTTCGGATCGGGATCGTGAAGTCGCGATACTGTTCTTTCGCAACGACCTGGCCAGTCTTACGATTGACGGTCACCAGGCGTCCGGCAGAATCGATGACGTAGACGGCATTTCCAGTCACGCTCACGAGAGCTTCCACGTCGGTCAATGCGAAGGGCGTGTCTTCAGCCGTCTGCAGCGGCAAACCGGACTTGAGTCCGAGTCCAAGGAGTTCACCGTCGTCACCGACAATGTAAACATCCTGACCAATGACGGTGATTGGTTCGGAAACCCGCTGCCCCAATGGAAACGTCCACTGCATTCTTCCGTTCGTATTCATGCCGATGCAGAACAGTCGGTTGTTGGCAGCCGCCGCAAGGAGGTATTCCTGATCGCGCGTGACGAGTGTGAGCGGTGCTGTCGGGGGACTCTGCATCAGAAACTGAAACTTTGATCGGCCAGCCTGACCTCCACTGATATCAACAACAAAGATATTTCCCTTCTCTGTCACAAAACCGACACGGCTGGAGCCAGCCACGGGCGCTCGCTTGATCACTTCTCCCGTTACAAACCGCCAGGCAATTGCCTGGCCAATCCCCGGTGGCAGTTTGTTATAACGTTCCAGATACTGCAGCGTTTTTAAGGCACACGTACAGAGCGAGTTGTCTGCCAAAGGAATAAAGAAGCTGCCTTCCGTGATCACAGGCCCGGCCGAAGGCTGACTCGGCAGTCGATAAGAAAACAATTCTTTGCCGGAAAACTTATCCAGCGCGTACAACGCAGGCCCCGCAACAATCATCACGATGCTGGCATTAGACGATGCCGGCATCGCGACTTCATCGGTACGGCCGACCTGGGCTGTCCACATCTCTCGACCAGTCTCGGCATTCAGCGCCGTGACAATTCCGGCGTTGGACTGCACATAGACCACATCTTCGTCGTTCACAATATGGGCCACCACATCCCGCTCCACATTCAGGATGGCCTGAGTTTCCCAGAGCTGGACGAGCGGTGGTACGGCGACCGCGTCAGAGACGGGAGTATCCGCCGCTGGTTCATCGGTCAGTGGGGCATCCGCTACGGGCTCATCAGCCGCCATGCCAGCCGTGCCCGAGATGAGAAGGGCAAGTAATGCCAGAGTGCGTTGCAGCGTAGTCATGATCGTCCCATCCGCCAGAATCATGCAGTCCATCGCAAATTCGAAATACCCACCCCATCAGTGATTTCCGCACCGCGCGCGGAAAACTCCTGAACAGGGATTGTCGTCACATCGACCATCGTAGCCGTCAGGGAAAAGTGAACACCAGCAGGCAAACTCCCGAAATCCTCCGGTTTGCAGAATCATTCGGACTGCATGACAGGTTCGCTACAGACCGAAAGTTACCCCACCTTCCGATCCCACGAATCTGGCCCGCAAAATCACAGTGAGAACCACAGTTTCACGCTATTGAAATCCCAGGCCAGGTCCAGCCAGCCGACTTGTGTCAATTCTGCCGTCTTTGACGGTGAAAACCGTCGGTATCTTCCTCGCCCACTTTGCATTCGCCGCAGGGCAGTACTGTCGCGCATTGCCTTCGATGGCCGCCACACCGGGAATCCGCGCGGCCAGACTGCACGAATGCAGGAATGACGCGCCGGGGCACGTAAGATCCTGAACACACAGAAACATGCCGAACTTCTGCGCCGCAGCTGCCATCAGCAGCGATTCAGACTGGCCCTTGCAGGCCTTCAACGCAATGCCTGAATAACCCTGCTCCCGCGCCAGCAGCAGGGACTCGTACGAAATCAACGCCTCATCAATCACCACTGGCTTGATCGCCGCGACGGCGTGCATCTGCGGGGCATTCGCGGCATCCAGATGACGGCTCGTCGGCTGCTCAATGTACTGAATCCTTTCGAACGCCGCTTTCGACGCTTTCTTAACGCGATTCAGGAATTCAATCACGTAATCTGCGGACGCACATTTTTCATTGAAATCACACGAATAGTACCACGCCGCACAGCCGCGTGCCGCCTGAACGGTCGCCGCCACTTTTTCGATCGCCAGAACGCGATCGACATCCCAATCCAGCTGATCACCGGCCAGTTTGATCTTCAGGTGCGTCAGGGAATCGGCTTGAATCCATTCGCCCAGCGTCACCGGCAACTTGTCGGCAGGACGATCTTTGACTTCCGCATCTGTCAGCGGATCCAGCGCACCGATGAGGTGATACAACGGCAGCGAAGCCACCGGTTCACGCAGCGTGTATTTGTCCAGATACTCACCGGCAAACTGTTCGTCCAGAAACTCGCTCAGGTCGCGGCTGCAGAATTCTTTCGACAGCGTATTGAAACTATTCAGCTTCAACATGCGACCGTAGGCATCATGCAGTGCCGCATCAACGGGACTGGCGGCAACCAACTGTGCCAGCGGCGGCAGCGTTTCGTGAACTCCCATTCCTTCCGGCACTCGATGCGCCTGATGGTCATACTCAGAAGAGACTTCGAACTCGATTTCCAGTGGATGGCCGTAACCAGGATAAGAATTGAACAGCTCAACGACTTCTTCCGCAAACGCCTTCATCAGCGTTTCCGTCTGATCTGGTTCCAGAGTTGCCGAAGGCCATGCCCAAACGTTACCCACCGGCATACTGCCGTGACCCGTCGCATGTTTGCCGTTTCGCGCCTCCACGGTGACGTCCGCGTTGATCAGATATGACGAACTGACAACACGACCTCCGAACTTCAACGGCGTTCGGTACTGCACCGGTTCAAATGAGACCTTGACCTCTTTGACCGTTACGTCAGTGGGCTTCCCCTGACTCATTTCTCAATGTCCTCTGCTGAAGTGTAACTCAGAAACTACCCGTGTTTTCCACAGGCTGAGTCGGAAGTATTACGACGCAACCCCTGTCTGAAAAGCAACACAACCATTCTGAGTCGCCCTCTGGCCTTGAATTGTTGCCCCTTCCTCTTTGTAATGTCGCCTGCCGGGACCGCAGGAACCGTATTGCATGCCCTTTCCGTTGCCGCTGAGGCTTATCCGTGAACACACAGGACTCCAGGCCCTCCCGCCTGATGCTGGAAGAATGCTTTACCTCCGCAGACGACCGGTTTCTGGATGAATGGGTCCGTTTCAGCACCCCGGTGTTCCTGGCGAGCTTTCTGGAGCGGTGGCTGACCGATCCACGCCCGTGGGCCAGACAGATGTTGATTCGGTATCTTTCACGTGCGATGAATCTGCCAGGTCACGAAGTTGTCCTCAAGCAACTTTGCCGACAGGTGCATGCCGCAGGTGATCACGAACTGCTGGCGCACATGATGGTCGCATTTGACCGGTTCGTGCGCCGCAGCCGGATCATGCGCACATCGTGGAATCGAGAGACGCAGGAGATCGTTCACGAAGAACAGTTGATTGCCAAACCCAACAAGACGATTCAGAACGAAACCGGCGCACCAGCGAATCGGGTCTCGGCAAGTTCAGACGTACAGTCCCGCTGCCCGATCGACTGAACCGGAAAGAATCGACTTTTCAGTCATCGCACACGAAATCATCTGCGGCGAAGAGTCTGGCGATTCTTTCGCTGGTTGAGTTACCGCGATGCCGACGCCTACCTGAGCGCCATGACCACGGCCGTCATTCAATACCGCGACGAAGACTTCGCAGTCGGCGAAAACATTATCGACAACTGGTCGCTGATGCACGTCTGCTACTTTCACAGTGACATGCTCAGCTTCGGCGCCGCATGCAAATCTGCAGCCGGGTAATTCACTCGCCGAACTTTCTGCCGCTCCGTACCGGCTTGAACTCTGGCAGCGCCCGGCGCGCCAATCACCTGCTGCAGATTGTCACAACGGCCAACAGTACGCTCGCCCGGGTCTGGGCGATCGAGTTGCTGCAGCGTGACCACCACGTTGCCGCGCTCAGCATGGACATCAGGCTGCTGCTCCGCCTGTTGTCGCACACCGACCCTCGCGTGCAGCAGTTCGCTTCGAATGTGTTTGCACAACATCAGGGTCTGGCGGATCTGTCCGTGACAACATGGCTGGAACTGCTCGATGTATGCAACCATTCGCTGCTGCCGATGATCTGTGCCGCGATGACAACACATGTGTCCGCTGCAAGACTCGACACACCGCAACTGGTTCAGCTGACATCCGCTCGCGCGGTTCCTGTCGCAGAGTTCGGCTTCCGGTTGCTGACAGCTCGCCACGACGAACAACCGCTGTCAGTCGCGGAACTCGTGTCGCTGAGTCGAGTGCGCTGCGAAACCATCGCGAATGAGATCTCGACATGGGCGCTGACAGTTCTCGACAGCGACCTGTATCAGACCGACGATGTCATCGAGTTCTTCGATGCTCAGTCGCAAGCCACACGTTCTGCGTCCATGGACTGGCTGGAACAACCAGCCTCGCGCGGGCATCACGATCCGGCTCTCTGGGCGCGGCTGATCGAAACGCCGTTCGACGATGTCCGCCTGCGCGTCGTGGATTGCCTCCACCGCCGCAGTAGTCTGCCGGGACCAGAAACCGATGTGCTTGCCCCCGTCTGGTGCGCCGTGATTCTGGGAGTACATCGCGGCGGCCGGACGAAACTAAAAGCCATCTCGCAAATGCAGACCGCAATTCTTCAAAGGCCCGCGCGAGCGGCAACACTCCTCCCGGTCCTCGCCGTGGCCGTCAGATCTCTCCGAGCCCCGGAACGGCGCAGCGCACTGGCCGCCGTGGCTTCAATCGCTGCACAAAATGCCGACCTGCAGGCTGAGATCCAGCGACTGCTGCCGGAACTGGAATGGGTGGAACAAACGGGTTAAAAAGCTGCTATACGAGAACGATGAATTTACCAAAATCGCGTACCTGTAGCGTGACCGTTTTGTGCGGTTTCGAAAAAAATGGAACAAGGAAATGAAGGAGTGAAGACAGTTGGCTCATCTCTGAAAAGACCGCCGGTGCCATGCACCCGGGGCTCCTCTACACGAGACAGCCATGCGGACAACACCATGATCGTCTGCCTTATCAGTGACAACATCGACAACGGCAATCCTGCCGATTGGGACGCTCTGCCTGATTTTTCCGCCGCCGGTGCCCGCCGAGCGACCTACGGCGTCTGGCAAACTATCTGCGATATGAGCGATGGCAACGTCGTTGGTGAGTTTTGATTGGACTTCTGTCTCGACGTGGTCGAGTGACAGCAATATCTTCCTGTCTGCAATGCTCGCCGCTTCGTTGGGAAGATCGATGATCGAGGGCAGTCTACTGCCGCACGCATCTGTTTCATTCGCATCCAACAACGCGTCGTCGAACACAGCGAAAAACTTGTTGCCAGCTCGCTTCGGTCGCGCAAGCCGAAGCGTCCAGCGTGGTTTGCTCACTGCTTCGGTGTGTACCACCGATGCGCGCTAGATGTCCCTCTCCAAGGTGCTCTGGTCACATCGACCGAGGCATTCAACTTCGAATAGAAGTCACGCTGGCAGAGCCGATGGCACACAGCGACCGCTCTTCGAACGTCAGTCGTCATTTCCACCCGGCGGCCGGCTTGAGTCCGATGTTCACCTGTCTTCGTACAGCACGTCTTCGCGGAACACGGGCTGCTTCACATCGAGTCCGCAGGCCGTCAGTGTTTCGTACGCCGAATGCCGAACGCCGTAGAGGCGTTCCCCGGCCTTGCCTTCATAGGCAGGTTGCAAATAGGTCACTCCGGGGTCGTTCAGGAGTGGCCTGACGAGGGCGATATTCTCGTCCGACTTGAAGTACGCCAGCGTCTTGGCACCTTCTGCCCGCTGATGAGGATTCTCGGAGCGAACGTAGTCTTGTGCTCGCTTCTCCAAGTGCTGATCAACGGGGACATTCATTCTGAGATACGACCCCTCATTGTAGCATTGTTCCCAATTCGTCCCGGCGACGACCTCGCGAGCAACTTGCAGGTCGAACGTGTACTCGTTTGATGTTTGCCGGCAGCCGGGTGACCGCTGCGCGGGCCGCCTGGATCACAGCTGCCGAATCACGAAGCAGTTTGACATCCGCCGTCATGACTTGCAGTTTGTCCGCCACCAATTCGATCACCACAGTCTGGCCGGGAGCGCCCTCCTGCGTGGCGATCAGCAGGCGGCTGGAACGCTCCTGCCAGCCCGCGAGGACAGACGCAGGGCGGATGATCGTAATGCGCCCGACCTGGGACCGCTCGTTGCTGGAAAGTGGGTATTTCAATTCCTCCTCAATGGCAATCGTTGCATCGTGCTTGTCTGGATCGTTGCCTTGTTCCTCGCAACGGAATTTGACAAGTGTCGCGATGGAAACGTAGTCAGAGTTGGCGACCGTACTCTCGATGCTCACTGTATAGGGCGTCTGCGGCTGGGAGTAGGCCTGAACTGCAGCGATGAGAGAAACGCAGAAACCGATGAACCATTTCAACCCGGCGAATCGCATATATTTCTCCCGCAAGCAGAATTCTTTGCGCACCGCTACTCGTCAATCCGCCACTTCCTGACAGCTCCCTGTTTGTCGCCGGTCACGATCGAGTGACCATCGGGGAAGAATGCGAAGGAAGTGAAATCAGAATCGTTCCTCAATAGGGCAATGCGTTTGCAAGCATAGTAACTCCGGCCAGGCTGCGGTGGGTCAATCGACCAAATCTCCAGGCCGCGTTTGGTAATCGCGGCCATCGTGCGACCATCTGGCGAGAAATGACCATGGTGAAAACTACCGGTCAACACACCAGCGGGCAAGAACGTCTCAAGGTCGAGCAATACAATTCGACCATCGCCATCGTATGCATAACTGCGATACGCGAGCAGTTTCCCATCGGGAGAAAACTCGGAATACCCTCCGCGGAGGAAAAATCTGACTTTTCCCGTCGCTGCGTCGCAGACCTGAATGTTGCTGAATGCTGGTAATTCATCGTCAGAGAAATAGCTGGTGACGGCCAGAAGTTTCCCATCGGGTGAAAAGTCGATTGTCTGTGTCCAGCGCTTGTATAGTCCTGTATCGATAAGTCCCACACCGGCAAGAATATCCATCGCAAAGCGAACTTCACCGGACTCAATATCCAGAACATTACTACCTTCTCCATTATTCCCAACAGCCAGCGAATTGCCATCGGGCGAAAATGCTACGCAATCAGTTCCTTTGAACCGCTGTGGACGTTCCAAAGCCGGAGATTCACCTGGTTCGTCAATGGCGGTCACAATGACATTCATGAATGTTGCCGCTGCAACCACTTTGGCATCTGGAGAGAACGCGACTGCTTCAACAGAGTGGTCCAATTTCGCGATCGTTGTCGGGGCATTGCCCTCAGCAACGGGCAAAATTCGCACTGTTCCATCACTGGCTCCAATCGCAATGGACGCGCCATTTGGAGCAAGAGCGATTACGGTGACTGAAACACTGCTGTGGTCGCTGTCAGCCGGAAGTTGCAACAGCACCTGCGATGACTCAATAAATGCGTGATCCTGCCCAACTAATGCAGTCGAAGTGACTGTCACAAAAATGCAACCGAGAAAACAATGCGAAGGACGCATGTAAATTCACCTGCTTTCACTCAATCAAGTCAAAAGTGGAATTGAGTCCGGATCGAAGGGGATAACAAATTGCGATCCGTGCGGAATCAAGGGGCTCACAAAGCGACATGGTCGGGATGATACGTCGTTAGGGAGTGGCTGTCACGAGGGAGGATTCCGGTCTTGTTGGGAGACGAACAATATCCAAACAAATGGAGAATCCGCCCGTTCTCGTGTATCATGTCGGATCGTATCGCGAACGGTGGGCCACGCAGAATCCGAAGGAGAGGGAGAAGTGTCTGTATTCCGGGCACACTCACTCGGTGTCAATATCAGCGTGGCGGACGCGGAAAGGGCTGCCGCGATTCAACTGACGGAGCTGTTTTGAGTATTACCCTGAACATAGAAGTAGATCAACATGCGATCTGTCAGACAGTGCGTCCGACTTTGCCTGCTACTCATGGGACTGGTGGCGTTCTGCGATCCGGTCACGGCGCAGTTGCCGGAGGTTCCGCCCATAGAGAACCTGAAGAGAGCCCGTTTTCAACATGTCGTGATGAATCGGGACGAAACCTTGATCCTCACGGCCACCAACACGATTGCGCAACTCTGGGATCTCCGGACGGGGGCTCTGTTTCAAACATTCGAAGGTCATCGGGCACCGATTACCACGGTTTGCTTTAGCCCGGACGAGCAGCAGATTCTGACGGGTTCTGGAAAGAACACGGAACATGGACCGGAAAATTCCACAGTGCGGTTGTGGGATACGGTTACAGGCAAATCAGTCTGCGTACTGCCAGCACTCGCGGAGAATCCGCTCGGCAAGGACGAACAACCGATTTCTGGCTCGGTGTGTTTGGCGAAGTATTCTCCCAATGGGAATCAGGTTTTCGCAATCGTGAAATCCCGTTGTGGTGGAGAATCCGATGGAGTCATCGTGTGGAACATGGAAACCAGAAACATCGACCTGGCCTTATTCGGAATCTGCACCTATACCAAGGTCACCACCTATATGTCCAGAGGCAGTGAGTCGGTTCATTTCAGCCCGGACGGCCAGTGGCTGACGGGTCTGTATTCCGACGGGTCGCAAGTCGGAGTGTGGGACGCCCGAACCGGTCAGCTCCGCTGGAAGGCGGAGTGCCCCGATCATCCCCTGGAGAAGGACCAAGTCGGAGGGTTTCAGTCAGTGCAGGTCAGTTCCGACGGAAGCCTGATCCTGGCGGCGTGCAGTGACAGGGCTGTTCGGGTCTGGGAGGCTGCGACCGGTCGAGAGGTGCAAACTCTCCGAGGCCATACGGACGATATCACTGTGGCCCGCTTCTTGCCAAATCCAGAGGGAGAGCAAATTGTCACAGCCTCTCGTGACAAGACCGTGCGAGTCTGGGATATCCGATCAGGACAAGCCCTGAAACAACTGGACCACCCCGGATCAGTGTATCCGGTGTCTATCAGTCAGGACGGCCAACGCATCCTAACCCAGTGGTTCCAGGTCACCGACCCGATTGAGTGTTTCCAAACGTTCGCCAGACTCTGGGACTCAAAGACCGGGCAGCGGATCTATGAGTCGGACGTTCCACCCACTCGGATCAACTTTCAAAAGGCAATACTGCTGGGGGCCTACCAGTCATCGATATTCAGTCCGTCAGGACGAACTGTATTAACATCGGTCCGCAACGCCGACGGATCCGGAGAAGTTGGTGACATTCTGATCGACGCAGAGACAGGGTCAGTAAAAAAGACGTATTCAAATTCGCCACGATAAATCCGTATCGTTCTGATGGCATTCAGCAAATGCTTTTGGGCAGACGAAACCATGAGCTTGGGATGTATGAATGAAAATCTGTCTCCATCTCAGTCGTCGCCTGCGTGTTTGTTTCACTCTCACGCTACTGGCATTGGTTTCCGAAACAGTTGCAGCCGATGACCTCGAAATGTGGGTGCAGCGCTGGGGAATTCTCGATGGCGATCGACTGTGCGACTACGATACCCAGTCGGGGCAACTTCTCATCAGCTATCGCGATGGTGCAGTCCTGTGGGATGTCAAATCGGGGCTGGCATTGCGACGATACCTGCCCCTGGCGGATTCGTCATTTGTTACGCACGAAGGCTGCATTCTCGATCAGCAGATCCTGCTCGGTGGAACACACTTCGTCTCTCTGCTGGACAAACAGAGCGGTCAACTGATTCGGTCATTCGATCTCGAGGGAAATCAGCTAAATTCATTGGCGACCAACAAAGGATCGACGTTGCTGGCAGCATCGACCTTGCAGGGGAAGCTCTACATCTGGAACCTCGAAACGGGTCGTCAGTTGCACGCCATTGATGCGCAGCAGATTTTGCGAGAAATGGAATTCTCTCCGGACAGCCGGCTGCTGTTGTGCGGAAGTGATGAGCATGTCGCGACGCTTTGGGATGTCGAAACTGGTGAGCTTCGCGACCGACTCAACGCTCCCACGGACGTTCGGCACGTTGCATTCAGCGATGATGGTCGCCGGATGTTGACTGCAGGTTTCGGAATGAACGTTCGTACTCCACGAGTGATTGTATGGGATATGGCCTCGCTGGTCCACAACAAATCATCCCCAGAACCGCGATGGATGCTTCGTTTGCCGGGAAGAATGTGCGAATCGTACTCCCTTCAGGAGAGGTTGAATTGTGGAGCCCCGATCGCCATGAAGATCCTCCGCCACCGTCGGAGCCGTCACCGGAGCATGAGGGCGAATTTCGACTCGCTGGCATTACCAGTAATCATTGCTTCTTGCGTTCACCCCGCGATACTTCGCAACTGTCATTGATTGGGCCAGATTCAAACAAGTCCATCGTGGATGTTCACCAGGAAACGCCACGGTTCACTGCAGACGATCACTTCCCGCTCGCCATTTCTAAAGACGGCGGCTGGTTGCTGACAGGAGGGGCATCACACGGGAACAGGCCAGATCGTTCAGCCATTTGGAACCTGCGCGACGGAAAAATTCAGCTCGAACTTGAGAACGAGTTTCTGGGCGTGTTTTATCCTGATGGCAAACGGGTCGTTTTAGCGCGCGAAAGAAAACTGGCTGTCCTAGATGTTGAGACAGGCGAGACTCTGAAAACATTGGAACTGAACGATGAAGAGTATTGGGGCGGAAGATTTACATCGCTTCGATTTACTCACGACGGTAATCGACTGCTGGCTGCCCACGGCGACTGGTATGATGGCGATGCGGGGGCCATTTTTCTCTGGGACTTTGAGTCGGGAAAGTTGCTTCGCAATTACGCCACGGACACAAAGGCCGTGATGTTTGCCGAGATGACTCGTGATGAAAAATGGATTCTTGCGGCTTTGACACCGGGAAATGATGGCAGTGCCGGCATCGACCAATTATCCGTGATCAATGCAGAAACCGGCGAATTCAAAACCACCAGGATGTTCAACGATCGCGGATTCAACGCGGGGCCAGTATCGGCTGTGAGCGGACTGGTGGCGGCGCAAGCGACCAAAGGCACATTTGATGGGAAATTCTGCGAGGGGGAAAATACTCTGTCCGCACTGACAGATCTTTCCCCGAAAACTCATTTGCCGGAGTTCAGTCGACCCAGCGTATTCAGCCCCGATGGAAAGATCATTGCATGTTTTGATCCCGAACATATGTTTAGCTTTCGAGCCACGGACACCGGTTCAGCTCTCCATGCCTACAAGACACAACTTCATTCCATGCGGCCCCTCCTCTTTCATCCGAATCAAAGGCTTATCTGTGGAGCACTGTTCGACCCGTGGCACATTCAAGAATCCAGTGCGGTCGGAGTCGGATTTGAAGATATCCTGACCGGAGAACTGGAAGCAGAGTTGATTCTATTTCGCGAGCCCGGCAGTTGGCTCATCACAACTCGTAATGGAGCTGTTAACGGCGCAGGAAAGTCGCTTTCGCGAGTCACCTGGCGTCGACCTGGTTCCATTCATGTCATCCGCGATTCGGCACACACACAGCAAGTGGTCAATCCGCAACGAGTCGCCGAGGCGGTGTCACAATCGCTGCCAGCGGGCGAATCAATTCGCGATCGACTCAAGCAGATGCCAGAGCCGGTCATTCCTGACCCACACGTGCAGGAGCCCCCTGGTAATGTATGGTTCAAGAATTACCAGGAACTTGAACGGGAGGCCGTTAAGGCGTTTCGTGAGGCTGGGGCAGATGTGGAAATCAATTTGCACAACCGGGCGACATCCATTCATCTGGAACAGCGGTCAGTGACTGACGATTTGCTGAAACAACTTCGTTGGACCCATGGACTTGACCGACTGTATGTTGCGGCAACGGGAATCCACGATGCTCAACTTGACGAGATCGGCCTGCTGCCGTCGTTGAAACGATTGTCACTGTGGGGAAATCCCATCACCGATCGAGGCCTGACGCAATTGTCAGGCTTGTGGAATCTTGAGGTCCTTGATGTCCACGACACGCAAGTGACCGCAGTCGGGCTGAACGCGCTTCGCATGTTGCCAAATCTGAAGACGGTGATCGTCCCCGAAATCGTCTTGATCGATGACCTCGCATCGCTCAAGGAGCGACATCCCAATCTGGAAATCATTCGGAGAAGCGGTAGCCGATGAACGAGGCGACATTGTCAGGACTCGTTTTGCGTTCCTGTCAGGACCGTTGGCTGCCGCGCAGAAGAATCTTCGACTGCAAACCGAACCGCTCGGGCGACACGATTTGATCTGTGAAATCGCCTTCCAGATTGGAGAAATGCGCGTCGGTCACATCGTTCCGACGTCTCCAAGCTGGACTTCGCATCCTGCTTCGGTCGCCCGCCCAGACCGAAGCGTCCAGCGGAATGTTCTGCCCAGGTGACGGAGTGAACTGGGTGACATCTTCTTTGAATTGAACTCTGCCGCTGATCAATCTGTAACGGGCTCACGGGAGTCGTGTCCCGGAAAGGCAAGCCTCGGAGCCGTACGGCTAACTCGGCTGCGAGTGGGAAAAGCATATTCTTCACCCGCGTTTGCATCACTTTGGACGCCCGCACTCTGCCTGGGCGATTGTTTCCTTCGAAGAGTTTAAACAAAACAGGTTTCCTTCATCGCGGTACATGTACCGATGAACGTCAAGAGGCGTTGGGCGTGATAATCCTTGTTGCGTTTCGGTTCACCAATGGACACGATCATTGGCATCGCGATGTCTGGCGAAACGCCGCGAATGGTTTCGCCAGTGCCGCTGTTTTCCTCTGAGAGGATGAATCGGTCAGCGGGAGGCTGAGATCCAGCGACTGCTGCCGGAACTGGCAGGTTGCGGGTTCTTAATTTGTCGTGTCCGATGAAGGCTTCACGGCATGCCGTTTTGTGCTCAGCCATTCGAAAGCAACGTCCGGGTGGCTTTCATGCCCGCCGTCGAAGATCGTGATCATGGATTCGCCGCTGCAGCGTCGAAGCAGAATCGATTTGCCAAGAGTCTGATCACGTTCCAGGTCGGATGCCAGCGGAGATGTCAATCGCTTCAACGTGCTGAGTTCACTCATTTCCGTTTCGGAGATCAGTGGATCGCCGTGAGTTCCTGCAATTGCATTGAACGCTGTCAGTGAATGACGAATGGGAACCGAGCCGCTGTGACCGTCATCGGCTCCGGCCCAGATGCTCACAGGCAGGTCGGCAACTCGCTGCAGATGGAAAACGGACGACCGATCGCGATACTCTGCATCAATGCCGGCGGATGTTCCTGGAGCACCACCCAGCGATCGTTCGATCATCACGGCATACTTCTGTGGCTCACCGTTCGATGTATGAAACCGATGCCATTCCGCAAGGTCAGTCGGCCCGACCCAGGCTGATACGGCGCTGAATTCTTTGGGGTGATGCCCAGCCATCAGCAGCGCCATGTGTCCTCCACCGGAAACGCCGGCCAGATAGATTCGCTGCGGATCAACGTTCCAGCGATGACGGGCGAATGTGATTGCATCCAGAACATCCTGACGTGCATATCGGGAACCACACGCCTTCGGCGACTGATTGACGCCGCGAAAATTCGGATGCAGCCAGATCCAGTTGCGCTCCGCGCAGAGCTTGAACCATTTGGAATTGTCCTGTTGATAGTCACTGCTCCATGAATGCAGAAATACCAGCAGGGGAGTCGGTTCGTCGGCTGCGGTTTTTGGAGCCCAGTGCAGCAACGGCTGCCGTTCTCCATCCAGCGCACTGACCGTTTCGCCCGCCTGAGTTGCGGGCACTTCATCAGCCGGACAGCAATGCCCGCCTGCTGCAGATAAAGCAGTCGCCCAGAGAATTATCCTGATTCGTAACCCGCTCATTCGTCCGTCCTGTTCTCAAACATCAGTCCCCTGTGGCATACGCGGTCGGCGCGCGATCCTTCCATGTTGACCGCATCTCACGTGAAATGCCATCCTCCGCCACACGCGGTTCCGCTTTCCGATCTGCAGAATTGACACGTGCATGCAGCCAGGCATGCCGCGATGAGTTGCAATCCCGAGATGGTCTGCAATCCTGTGCGACTTGTCCGCCGCATTCACTGATTCAGAAAGTCATCACGATGAAGTTCGCCATCTGCCAGGAATTATACGAAAACACAGACTGGGCCACACAGTGTCGGCTGATTGCTGAAGCTGGATACACGGGGATCGAAGTTGCCCCATTTACGATTTCAATCGACCTGGCATCCGTACCGGCCTCAGTCTTTCGGGAGATGCAGCAGGAAGCAGAGCGGCATGGACTGAAAATCATCGGCCTGCACTGGCTGTTGGCCAAAACGCACGGACTTTATCTCACCAGCCCCGAACCGGCAGTTCGTAAGGCAACGGCCGATTATCTGGGCCTCCTGGCCCGCGTCTGTCATCAACTGGGCGGGCATATCCTGGTTTTTGGATCACCCCAGCAACGCTCATTGCTGCCTGGAATCTCGAAGACACAAGCAGCAGAATTTGCCGCTGATGTCTTCCGCCAGGCGGCACCGGCATTCGCGGATAATCAAGTTCTGCTGTGTCTTGAACCGCTGACTTTGAAGGAGACAGACTTCATCAACACGTGTGATGAAGCGATGGAAATCATCCGCATGGTGGATCATCCGTCGATGGCTCTGCACCAGGATGTGAAGGCCATGTTGGGCGCAGAAACGTCTCCGATTCCCAAAATAATTGATCGCCATAAAAAAAACTGCAAACATTTTCACGTCAACGATTCGAACCTTCTCGGTCCCGGAATGGGCTCCACTGACTACCATCCGATCCTGCGCGCGCTGATCGAATCGAACTACAGCGGATGGGTTTCGGTGGAGGTCTTTGATTACAGTCCTGGCGCGCAAAACATCGCAGTGCAGAGTCTGAATTACATGCGATCGGTCCTCGCTGATCTGCAGCGCGCGGGTGTGACAGAAAGAGTCTGAAGCATCGTGCGACGATTCGTCGCGATCGTGTTTCGCCTTGAAAAATACTGTGTTTTTGAAACGCAATCAATTAAAGGAACGCACTGGCTCAGCGATGTCTGCATCGCATGCATGGAGTTTTTCAAGTGTGTTGCGGGCATGTCGCGCGGTCATTCGGATCGATCGCCTGCGCGATGTCGAGTCTGGTGTGATGATGATTCGCGATGCGCAGCGTGCAGACTTCTGACCAGGCAATCACATCGTCACTCAACGTGTTTCATGCGCGCATGATGATCGCGCAGAGGCTCTACTGAATCTGAAAAAAAGTTTCTGAGAACACTCGAAAAATGCGGAACAGTCTTGCGTTATCCTTTTGATCTCCTACGATTCCGATCACTTGGTGTTCAAAAGTTTCAGCATCAGTGATTCAGTGATGACTAACACAACAGTGTTGTCACGAACAACGATTTCAAAAATCGAAGTACTGAATGCTGATCGAAATAGTTCTGATAAGAAATGTTCTGATCAGAACACTGACACCGGGGACTGGATGCACGTGGCGAAGGACTTGCCTTACAGCGACTTCAAGACGGTCATCAGTGTAGAAGGGAATCTGCATCGTCCTGGTCATTGGGACCTTGATGATCTGATGTTTTTTGGTCTGTGGTGGTCCTGTTTGTTTTTAAGCCCGGTAAGCTTTGGCAGGACGGCCACTCAAGTTCAACTTTGTATGGAGGAACGTACTGTGGCAAAGAAAGCTGCAAAGAAGGCCGCGAAGAAAGCAACAGCTGCACCTGCTAAGCCAGCCGCTAAAAAGGCTGCGAAGAAGGCTGCAAAGAAGAAGTAGTCTTTGGACTGCATCGGAAAATCTTCCGGCGGCTGGTAGTCTCTGACTACCAGCCGTTTTCGTTGCGCGCTCAGTTGTGCGCGACGAAGTTCTGCGCTTTGATTCCATCGCTTCTCCTCGAGCTGGATGAGGGTTGTGTTCATCCGCACGAGTGCTTGAGTCGCTGTTGGGAAATCTCGCATCAAAAGCACGTTGTTTTGCATCGCACAACTTGCGGTTGACAGTTAACAGCAACTTTCTTAAAATTTGCACCGTCTGATCGCCGATGAACGGTATGACAGACGCATTTCCTGGGTCGAGAAAAGGGGTCAGGAACCAATAGCCAAATGGCCCGAAGGGTGCTCCGCACTATTGGTTCCTGACCCCTTTTCTCGCCCTTTACGGGTAGGGAAACCGTCATTTGAATACCGTCGCACGTCGCGTTCCTGCGTCACGTGCTGACATCAAAGCGGGCGAGTTTCCATGTCAGCGGCGGCGGTCCGGATCAATGCGATTCAATCGCTTCAGCGGCAGTTGCTGGCGACTCGGCACACCCGGACGATTCAGCCGATTATTCCCACGGGTCTCAGGTCTGTTGATGAATTACTTCCGCAGGGTGGTCTTCCCACGGCGGCGCTCATCGAATGGGTTTCTGACGACATCGGGCTGTATACCGCATCGATTGCACTGAAGTCGATCGCGCCGATGTTGACGCTGCCGGGTTGTCTGGCGATTGTCGATGAACGTCACGACTTCTACGCTGATGCCGCACGCTGTCATGGAATCCCATTGTCCCGGATGTTGCTGATTCGCCCGACTCGTGCCGCGCCGGCACCATCGACGACCAGCCACAGCCGATTTGTACGTCAGGCTTCGGCAACGCACAGCGATGCGCTCTGGGCGCTGGAGCAGACGGCGCGATGTCCGGGCGTCCGCGTCGTGCTGGCGTTTCTGGAACAGGCATCTTCGGCCGTCATGCGGCGGCTGCAACTCGCCGTTGAACGCAGTGGCGTCACAATTGTACTCGTGCGCCCAGTCAGTATCCTGCATCAGCCTTCGTTTGCGGATCTGAGGCTGCACGTCACGGCAGCTCAACCCGCGTTGACAGGACTAACGGGACGTCGTCGCCTGAAAGTTCAACTCCTCCGTTCGCGTCACGGACTGCAACACACGGGACACGCTCAACTGGAAGTCAATCATGAAACGGGTGCTGTGCATTCGGTTTTCGAACTGGCCGATTCAATGCCTGCAACAGCGCCTGCGTTCTGAAGGCGCATGTCCGCCGTCGCTGGTACTGCATACGGCAACACCGGACAGTGCCGATCGGACCGCACTGAGCATGGCGTCCGATGTGAATCCCGATGTGAAATATCTGCGTGCCGTGTTTCCAACGGCCAGCACCGGCCCTGCTGTCGTCGCCGTCTCGCGTGACGCATGGATCGCCGGAGTGCGACCCGGGATGCCACTGGCCGAAGCACGCAGCATGGCTCAACCCCTGGCCGTGAATCCCCGGGCGGTGCATCGCGAGTCGATCCGGAACAAAACACGCTCCACAGCTCAACATGCGGCTTCACCTCGCGCGGCAGGCGTGGCCACAACTCCCATCGTGTCGTTTCACGAATGGGTGTCGGCTTCCGATCGCGCCGCACTGGCAGCTGCTGCCGACATCACACGCCGCTATGCACCGGTGGTCGGCATGGATTCCATGCCGCTGCCTGACAGTCTGCTGCTGGACATCACAGGCTGCGGTCCGCTCTTCGGTGGCGAAGCGGCATTGGCCGAGTTGTTGCTGCGCGATCTGAAGGTGGCTGGCTGGACTGCACGGATTGCTGTCGCGGACACGATCGCTGCCGTTTGGGCGTTGACGCATACGGAACACTCTCGTCCGGAAGTCCGGCGCAATTCACAGATCTATGACCTGCCGATTCAGATTATTCCGCCGGGCATGCAGCAACAGGAAATATCGAACCTGCCGATCGCTGCCTCCCGTTTACCGCTCAGGGACCTGCAGATCCTGGCACACCTGGGGATTCGGTCAATCGGACAACTTTTCACGCTGCCTCGTCAGGATCTGCCTTCCAGACTGTCGGAAGTCGCCGTTGAGCGAGTTCATCAATTGCTTTCGCTGGCCGACGAATCTATTGATCCGCTGCCTGAATCCAATCCCGTCGCCGCCGCATGGAGTTCAGAGTATCCGGCGAATAGTTTTGACGACATTCGTCAGGTGCTGCAGCACCTGGTGGACAACGTTGCTGAACAGATTGCACGTCGCCGTGTCGCCTGCAGTGTCCTGACCTGTGAGCTGACCAGTGCGTCCGGGAAGAAACTGCAATTGTCGGCAGGTGTGGTCAAACCAACGCAGTCAGCCGAATTGATGTTCGAAGTTCTCAGCCTGCGTCTGGAAACACTGCCGCTTTCCGAATCCGTGTCCGCCATTTCGATGGCATTACAAGCGGTGCCGATTCCCGTATCACGTCAACGAGATTTATTCAGTCCGACAGAACATATCCGTCCGCAGGAAGAACTGGCGACCCTCATCGCGAGGCTGAGTAATCGCATGGGACCGCAATCAGTCAGCACCATTCGAATTCAGGACGACCCTCGACCGGAACATGCCATTGTGCCGGACCCCGTCATAGCCGCCGACGCCACCGTTCGCGCCCCGCAGTCGGAACATATTCTGCAGCGGCTGACGGAACCTGATCCCGATGCAGGACTCAACATCGAGCGCACACTTCCGCGCCCCCTGCGATTATTCACGACTCCGCAGCAAATTTCCGGTCGGGACTCCGATCAACGCCCACCCGAACGAATCCTGGTGCTCGGGCAGCACAAGCGAATCATCGAGCTGTATGGCCCCGAACGCATGCAGACAGCATGGTGGACCGACGAGCCCTGCCATCGCGATTATTTTCGCGCGGTCACGGAGACAGGTAGCCAGTTCTGGATCTTCCGGGAACTGCAATCCGGCAACTGGTATTTGCACGGGCTGTTTGATTAGTTTGGGAAAAGGGGTCAGGAACCAATAGCCAAACGGCCCGAAGGGTGCTTCGCACTATTGGTTCCTGACCCCTTTTCCCAACCTCGGGCTGTTTGATTGACGCGAATCAATCCAGCACAGATTGCTCAGAGAAGTCAGATTCGCTTTCCTCAAAAACCGACAGATGCGAGGACATATCCAGTTCCCAGATCGAATCCATGCGTGAGCCATCAGAATCGTCGTCAGGCAGATTGAGTCCCGCAAAGAGAGTCGGAGTTTTCGCCGCGTCGGTGCCGCTGCTTTTTTCCTGGTTTTTTTTATCTCGGATCAGCAGCAGGCCGCAGCAGGAAACGTCGTGACCTTTCACCTGCACGCGAAGTTGCGGCCACACGGCAGAACGAGTCACGATTTCGCAGCCGCCGGGCATCACAAGAATTGTATCACCCGTGAGCGCGGCATTGACCCCGGGATGCCAGTACATCGCGGTCGGAGCCTGGAGTTCGTACTCCGAATCCGGCGTCAGTTGATGTTCCATCGCGCGGTAGCCGATGATTTCTGCCTGATCCGCCAGCTGCCATTCAGTCGGCATGCCGCACTTGTCATAAATGCGGCGCACCCTGGGCCAGATGTCTTTCAATTGCTGACCAGTTCTTGAGAAGTACATTCCCGTCGCATGGATCAGCACGGCTTTTTGATGAGCCGCCCACAACTCTTCCGGAACCTGATTCAGACACACCGTCCGACTGACGGCAACATGCAGTCCCCAGCGTTTGGCCACACACGAAACCGTCGCATACGATTCAATCGGGTCTTCACCGTAGGCCCAGTGACGGTAGCGCACGTTTCGGCCATCGGCACAAACCTGAATCCGGACCGGCGTCACAGTGCGTCGAATCAAGCGATGACTCAGTTCCCCGGCTACGGACGCTTCAGACACTCCAGGTCGAATATGACCGGCAGAGATTTCAACTGCATGAACCAGCACCTTACTCAGTCGCCGAATACGATCCACTTCCAGATCCGTGAGCGGCTGACGCAACCGAGCAACGTCCTTCGCCACGCTGCGAGTTCCCTCAATGCCCGAATCGCTGACGACTTTACGACCTCGGCAAAGATCCTCAACCAGCGCGCCGTGAGGTTGAAACCATTCTCGCTGCTTCAGCTGAAATCCCAGGCCGAATGCCTCCCGTTCAAACAACTGTGCAGAATCCACGGCGTTGGTGGCAAACAACCGTGCGTCATCGGTCACGAAAAGACTCGTCTGACAGCCTTCGGCAGTACACCGCGCTGGATCAGCCCCGGCGGTGAACCAGGCGATATTCGCGTGATGCTGCAGCAGCAGTGCATCGGCTCCGGAAGCGGTTAGCAGCGTCCGCACGCGGGCGTGCTTTTCATCCACGTCTGCAAGGCGTTGCTTGTCAAGAACCAGACAACGACGGCGCATTGCGTCGTCCGATTGGCCCGCGCTCATGCCGATTTCTCCCTGTCTCTCGCGACGTGGTGGAACTTTGAATGCTCAGCTTCGAATGGCAGCCACCGAAATCTCTGTATTAAGACTATAACGCCGCTCCCAATTTCGCCACCCCTTGATCGCCCGGAATTGGAGAGAGTTGAATCAAATTTTCTGATTTTGAGGGTTTTCAGGCGGAAACGACTTTGCTCTGTCGGTGGCGACCCGCGTTCCATCGGACCAGCGAAAGCGGAATGGTGACCTGTTTAGTCCCATCGCCAAAGACTCCGGGAGCACCGGAGACCCGGAAGTTTGCGTGGCTGGCTCTCGTCGTGGCGGTG
>JBBJME010000319.1:0-7373 GCA_037719765.1 Planctomycetaceae bacterium | reverse complement strand
CCGCATCGGTCACGATTCCTGCAGGCCAGACCACTGCGACGGCGACGCTCGCCGCGATTGACAACAATACCGCTGAAGGTGCCGCAACGGTTACCGTGACCGCTGCAGCGACGGGATTCACCAACGCAACAACCACGCTGTCGGTGAACGACAATGAAACTAATTTGACCGTCAGTGCAAGCCCGACTATCGTCTCAGAAAACGGGGGTGCCACGGCATCGGTGTTGACAGTCACGCGAACGGGGCTGACGACGGCGGCGCAGATCGTGACGCTGACGTCATCGAATCCGTTGAAAGCCACGGTTCCTGCGACGGTCACTATTCTTGCCGGCCAGACCATCGCCACCGTGGATATTGCAGCACAGGATAACAATGTCGCAGACGGGTCAGTTGCCGTAGTTATCACGGCTTCCGCGGCGGGATTCGCAAGTGCGATGACAACTCTCACGGTGAATGACAACGAACCAGCGATGTTGATCGTCACACCAGGCACGTCCGCGATTGCAGAGAACTCCGTCCCTGGAACAGTCTTCTACACGGTCGCACGCAACACAGCTGATACTTCGTCGTCCCTTGTCGTGAATCTGGTTTCGTCAAACGCACGCCTGGGTGTATCAGTGGCGACAGTCACAATCCCGGCCGGAAAGGCATCAACAACGTTCGAAGTAACGCCTGTGAATAACAGCCTTGTGGATGGCGATATTGATGTTCAACTCACAGCGAGTGCAACTGGCTTTGCCAATGGGACCTGGACGACGACAGTCCTTGATGATGATAGTGAATCAGGCACCGGCGCTGACAGTAGCCATGTCTCCGCTTTCGGTCGCAGAAAACACGACAAACGGCACGACACTCACCGTGACTCGCCCCGGCGGCAACACAGCGCAGGCACTTGTCGTTGGTTTGACGTATTCCAACACCACGCGGCTCTCTGGTCCGGCATCGATCACAATTGCTGCAGGAGCAACGTCAGGCACGGCCAATTTGCTGCCGATTGACAACCTGTCCGTGGATGGTAATGCCCAGGTGGACGTCAGCGCCTCGGCCGCCGGTTTTGCGACGGGGCAGGAATTCCTGACGATCATTGACAACGAAACCACCGTGCTGTCCGTAACAACCGCATCGGCGTCCGTCAGCGAAGCCTCCGGGACTCTGGCCGGGACGGTCACAACCAGTTTTGTTTCCAGTGCCCCGATCGTCGTTTCACTCTCGTATCAGAACAGTAATATACTCACGGGGCCCGCGAACGTCACAATTCCAGCAGGGGCGGCCAGTGTGCCGGTGACGTTCACCATAGTGAACGGCAGTGTTCAGGACCAGAGCATCATCGCTCGCGTTGCGGCCGGTGCTCCAGGCGCTACGATTGGCGTGAAAGACGTGACCGTGACCGATGCCGATACGATGGCACTCAATGCAGGGATCACTGCCGCCGACATCGTGCAGTCAAATGGTACAAGGATCACACGCGATTCCACCTCGCAGGTGACAGGTATCACGACTGCCGGAGCGACGATCACCGTGGACAGAGACGGTGATGGCATGTTTAATGATGGAAGTGCCACCGCCGGAATTGACGGAAGTTTCGCGGTGGATGTCACATTGTTGCACACCGCGCCGAATCATGGTGAAAACCGGCTGGTCGTGAAATCGGTTCTCGGAGCGAATTCCGCTGACACCGCCGTGAATGCACACCTGGCAGTTGGGACAGTCGTTCATTTTGCCACGAACCAGGGAGCGTATGATGTCGAACTGCTGGATACCGAAGCTCCATTGACCGTGGCGAATTTCCTGAGCTATGTGGATTCCGGTGCTTATCAGAACATGTTTGTGCACCGCACCAACTCCGGGAGCGCCAAATTCATTCAGGGCGGGGGATTTAAGGTCGTGAATGGTGAAGTTAGTTCTGTCGTGACAACGGCCCCGGTCGCCAATGAATTCATGGCTGCAAATTCCAATGTCAGTGGAACGCTCTCGATGGCCTTGCTGGGAGACGACGGCGGCGGAAGTCAGCCAAACAGCGGGACAAGTCAGTGGTTTGTCAATACGTCAAACAATGGAGCGGGGTTTGATCCGGGGAATTACACAGTGTTTGGACGTGTGATTGGCGACGGACTCACCGTGGCGAGCCGGATCAGCGATCTGACGCAGCGAAATCTGAACACGCTCTACGCTTCCACAGCACTGGGTGAAGTGCCGTTATCTGACTTCAATCCGGCCAACACGCAGATCACCGGAACGGTGGCCATCACTTCGAATAGTGCCGTGCTCACGGGAACTGGTACGTTGTTCACAACGGAATTGGCCGTTGGAAAATCGATTGTGATCGGCAATGGACGCGCATACTTTGTCGCATCGATTCAATCAGACACCTCGCTGACGCTGACCACAACCGCTCCGTTCACGGCCGCGAACCTGGCAGTCACAAAAGATGTGGTGCCGAACGACGCCGACTTCGTCATCTTCAGCAACATCGGCAAGATTCTGGACACGATTTAGAATCGTTCAAACAGCCCGCACGCAACATGGCCGCCGAAGCCCAGTTTCGCGGCCTGTTGCATGTGTGGCATTCTGCGAGCCTGTCGCTGCAATGGAATCCGGCAACGGTCATCAACGCTGGTCAGATTCGTCGTGCCGGGGACTTGCTGATGATGGTGCAAGCAGGGTCAGCACGGTTCTACGCTGCCAGCTGCCCCCAGCAAATGCCCAATCGCGCCTTTTATGCCAAAGCACTCAGGCATGGTGGCCCCGAAAGCCGTATGAACGCCGCGTGCTTCGGCAAGATCGTTCGATTCCGTTCCGGTCCCGTGCAGGCTCAGGATATCAGGACTTTGGCCTTTTGATGTCAACGTGCGCTGAAGAACCTCGCTGACCACGGCACCGCTTTCGTCGATCTGCGTCATCCCGGTGGGATCGTTGAGCCATCCTCCGGCGACGATCTTTGCGATTGAATTCGCACCGCGGGACCTCGCGTGCGCTCGGGATTCCAGCACCACCACGCCAGCACCTTCGCCAACGACAAAGCCGTCACGCGACTTGTCGAACGGACGACAGGCGGATGCCGCATCACTGTGTCGCGACGTGACTCTCAGTCGATGGAACGCGGTACTGATGATCGCAATACGCATCCGCTACCCACGATAACATTCACCGCGATGTACTTCCGGCCCCCTGCAGCATGGCGATAAGTCCCGTGGCACACGCAGCGACGGGACATGAACTGGCGACGATTGCTCCCGTCAGCTGTGTGATGGCACGCGTCGCACTGTCAGGCTGCACGCCGCAGTTCCAGAGATCGGGAGGTGAGTCCTGATACTCGAACGCTGGTTGGCAAGAATGATCTTCCGCATCGTCTCCAGATCCCACCTTCGCCATCTGCGGAACGCGTGAACACCGAGCCATTAAAGTCCCTGCCATTCTCTCGGTTGATCGCAGTCCGCCCTTGCTGCTGCCGAAAACGACAGCCGTACGTTCCGGCTTCAGGCCATGGCACCGCAGTCCGGCATGTGACATCGCTTCAGCAAAAGCCACGAGTGACATTGCAACCATCGGCTCTGATCGCCAGGTCGTCGAGATGTCTGGCCGGACTGATGCCAGGAGCTGCGAATTCTCCAGTCGCCTGGCAACTGTGTCATGGTCCACCGGCGCGCCGTGCAGAGCCAGGCCGTTCATGTCCGACAAATGATCAAAGTGATCGATGTCCTCACGTGTCAGCCTGCGGCCCGCCCTGTAACCGGCAATCACCGCGTTCCAGGTCGCATCGGCAGAACAACCAAGAGGCGTGACGAGCCCCAGACCGGTGACGTGCACGTCGTCGTCGCGATTTTGACTCGAGAATTCAAACACGTTGCATTGGCCGCGGATCGCGTTCCTGGGGAATGTTTCAGCGTCGAACAGAATACAGGCAACGCGACAGAAACAAATCCCGTCAAGGCGTTGAGTTCAAAAGTCAGTAAAAAAAGCAGGGGACGTCGCTCCGCAACAGACATATCGGCGTATGTCTGCGAAGAAAGCGGAGGGTGTTATCCAGAAGTCGAAGTGATTAGAGATTACTGCGCTGTCTCCGGAGAATCTCAGTCCGCGGAACGACGGAGCAAAGCGGGTCACCAAATGAATGTTTGACAGCCGATCCGGTTGACGCAGTCATAGTGATTCATCCAACCCTGATTCTGTTAAATAATGTGAGCAAAGTTTGGCGTTTCTCCTTCGCGGATTCATACTGGGACGACTACTATCAGTTGCCCTCAAAGTTTCCCCGCACATTCTGTTGTCATAGCATTGGAACGTGATAGGATTTAAGGCAGTCCGCCGCTCAGGGAGATTCCCGGGGTGAATGGAATCGATCTTGCATTGAGAATGATCTCAATGCTGACTTTCGCAGTTCTGTGAAGTCAGATCGATACGGGGGACACCCATCATGATTAAAACTGCATCACTGACTGCTGCAGAATCCCGCAACCGTAAACCAAACGACAAACGGTTCATGCCGCAGATTAAGTCTAAAGATGGACTCAAATCCTTTCTCCTGTCGTCGCGACTGTTGTCGCCGACGGATTGGGATGCTCTGGGCAGCCAGTTGGAAGATCAGGGCAGCGTCGAATCGATGCTGCAACTGCTGGAGCGTCGGCAATTACTCACACCCCTTCAAACAGGCCGCATCCTCAAAGGCGAAACGGAAGGACTTGTGCTGGGAAAGTACAAGTTGCTTTATCGAAATGCATCCGGAAGCTTTGCACGCGTGTTTCGCGCGGCCTCGCTGGATGATAATCGTGTCGTGGCTCTCAAACTGCTTCGCGAGCGCTGGGCCGATGATCCCAGAACGGTTGCGAGCTTCGAACGGGAGGCTCGAATTTGCCAGAAGTTCCTGCACCCCAATATTGTCCCGATTTACGAAATCGGCAACGAGGGGCGATTCCATTTCTTCACGATGGAATTTGTCGAAGGTGGCAACCTGCGTGACTTTATGAAAATCCGACGCACATTGTCGCCGCCGGAAGCCACACGTTGCATCCTGCACGTCTGTCAGGGTTTGGAATACGCGCTGAAAATGGGCGCGTCGCATCGCGATCTGAAGCTGACGAATGTGTTGATGAGCAGCACTGGCGTCGCCAAGCTCGTGGACTTCGGACTGGCCGGAGCCGAATCGGCCAGTCAGGCGGGGACCAGTGACGATGTGCAGCGGGCTCTGGAATACGCATCGCTCGAACGCGGCACAAATGCGCCCCGCAATGATCCTCGCAGCGATTTGTTTTTCGCCGGCGCGATCTACTACGAGCTGCTTACCGGCGAAGGACCATGGTCGCGCACGAGGGACCGTGAAGAAAAGATGCTCCTGAGTCGCTACACGAACATTCGCTCGGTTGAATCATTGCGTCCAGACTTGCCGCAATCGATCGCGCGTATCTGTGGTCGGCTGATGGAAGTCAGCCCTTCCGCGCGATATCAGACGGCGACCGAGGTGCTTCGTGATCTTCGCGCTGTCATGCTGGAACTTGGTCAAACGATCGAAGACGCTCCCGGTGAAAAACCGCCAATGACGATCGAGCTTAAGCCGGATTTCAGGATGCTCGTCGTTGATACGATGAAAAAACGCTGCACGAAAGTGAAAGAGTATTTTGTCAGTAAGGGTTTTGATGTCGCATTCGTGCGTTCGCCGGAAAAGGCTCTGACGCTGCTCAAATCCACACCGCCGGATGGCATCCTGTTCCTGGCCGACCATAACACGGATGAGGTGCTGCAGATCTTCCCTCAGGTCCAGGCATACGCTCGGTCACAAAAGGTTCCCTGTCTGGCTGTTTTCGCGGCAGAAGACGAAGAATCCGTGAAAAAGAAAGTCATGTCCACACGATTTGGAACCACTATGTTCCAACCCGCCACGCTGCGGGACATTCGCATGCACTTCGAAGACATCGGTGCTGTGACCCGGTAGCCTCTGGAGTGAGGGGACTCGCCACCACAGCGAAACAGCCACGAAGTTGGCCTGCTGCCTTGACCCGGAGCCTGTCTCAGGTCACGCTGTACGCTCTGTTTGCTGTTGCTGGATAATGAACACGCGCCCGGTGTCATTCACGTTCCCAACCGCGAATTCCCGCCGTTAACAACTCCCGCCTCATTTTTCAAGGTGGCTCATGATGCAAACCACTCCGTTACAGATCGAACCAACCCGACGCAGCTTCCTGGCCACATCCGCAGCAGGTGCTGTCACGCTGGCCGCCATTTCAAAGCCACTCCATGCCGGGACATTCGCAGCAGGAAGCGATCTGCTGAAAGTGGGGCTTGTCGGTTGCGGTGGTCGAGGCACCGGGGCCGCTGAACAGGCATTGAATGCTGATGCCGGCACGGAACTTGTCGCGATCGGAGACATTTTTGCAGACGCCACTGAGCGTGCCCGTCGATCTCTGACACGCATGTTCAATAAGGATGGCGTAAAGCCACGCGTGACAGTTTCTGACGACACATGCTACTCAGGCTTCGACAACTACCTGCGTGTGATTGAAAAATCTGACGTGGTCCTGCTGGCCACAACGCCGCATTTTCGCCCACAGCATCTGCGTGCTGCCGTCGAAGCCGGCAAACATGTGTTCTGCGAAAAGCCGGTCGCGGTCGATGCGCCGGGTGTGCGATCAGTGATGGAATCGTCTGAGATGGCGAAGGCCAAAGGACTGGCTCTGGTATCGGGTCTGTGCTGGCGTTATCACCCTGGCAAGCTGGCTACGTTTGAGCAGATTAAGAACGGTGCAGTCGGTGATATTGTGGCGATGCAGTGCAGTTACATGACGGAAGGCGTCTGGGATCCGCGTCGCACGCGAGACAAATGCGACAGCGAAATGGAATACCAGATTCGCAACTGGTACTATTACACATGGCTCTCGGGTGACTTCAATGTTGAGCAGCACATCCACAGCCTGGACAAGATGATGTGGGCGATGAATGATCAGGTTCCTGAATCGATCAGCGGTTCCGGCGGCCGTCAGGTTCGCACCGATGCCAGGTACGGCAATATTTTTGACCACTTTGATATTGTCTACACATGGCCAAACGGTGTGAAGGCGTTCGCACGTTGCCGACACTGGCCAAACTGCGAAAGCGAAGTCGAAGACTATATCTTTGGCACGAAAGGCCGCGTCAATGTGATGAGTCACAAGATTGAGGACCATGCAGGGAATGTGATCTGGAAATATGACGGCCCGGATGGCGACATGTACCAGATCGAGCACAATGAACTGTTCGCCAGCATTCGCAGTGGCCAACCGATTAACAACGGCGATTACATGTGCAAGAGCACCATGCTGGCGATTGCCGGACGCATGGCCGGCTACACAGGCCAGCGACTTACCTGGGACGCAGTTCTGAACTCAAAGGAAGACCTGAGCCCG
>JBBJME010000107.1:0-22612 GCA_037719765.1 Planctomycetaceae bacterium | reverse complement strand
GCGTCGGGATCATCGTTGGTCTGCGCCGAAGTCGGGCCGATGAATCGGGTCCGGATTCAATCCCTGAGGAAGTTGAGGATGCGGAAATGACAGACACTGATGCACCTCAGCCAGGAGCCCCGACGCTGGGCGGGATGCAGTTCTGGGGCGATATCTGCTACTTCCAGGGTTTCAGGATTCAGCAGCATGTATTCACCGGGCATTTCCGATTACTCGACAAAAGCAACCGGCGTTTTCAGTCGGGCACGATTGAAGACTGCCGGAAGACACTCGACCGGATTCGAGCAGCAAACAATTTCAAACCGGATACGGGACACGCTGTGATTTATCTGCACGGTATCGGTCGGACATCGAGATCTATGCGGCCCATTTTGAATGCCATGCCGACTGACGGGTTTGTCCATGTGCCGTTCGAATATCCCAGTACACGAGTGCCGATCGAACATGCGGCTGGCTATCTGCATTCTTTGATCGAATCGCTGACCGACGTTTCAAGAATCAGTTTTGTAGTTCACAGCATGGGCGGGCTGATCGTTCGTCGTTATTTGAAAGATCACAGTGATCCTCGCATTCATCGTATGGTGATGCTGGGCACGCCAAACAGCGGTGCAGAACTGGCGGATATGCTCAGGCGGAACGTGATCTTTCGAACGGTGTACGGTCCTGCGTCGCAGGAGCTGGTGACGGATCCGAAAGGAACGATTGGGACACTGCCGACTCCCACATTCGAGTTTGGCGTGATTGCCGGTGGGAAAGGTGACGACCGAGGTTTCAATCCTCTGCTTCCCGGTGACGATGATGGGACAGTGACGCTCTCCAGCGCCAGGCTGGCTGGGGCCTCCGATTTCTTGCGAATCCCGAAAATCCATTCTCTCCTGATGAGCGACGATACTGCGATCGCGGCGACAATATGTTTTCTTGAGCATGGTCGATTCTCGATGGAACATGATCCTGCTCCGATTCTCAGGGAAACGACCGCATGTCGTTAATCAATGCCAGCCTGCTCTTTGGTCTGGGCCTGGCCGTGTTGCCGGTGATCCTGCACATGATCATGCGGGCGAAACCGAAGCGCATCGAATTTCCGGCGTTGCGATTATTGAAGACCCGCAAGATTTCCAATTCGCGGCGGATGCAGTTGCGACATTTGTTACTGCTGATCCTGCGAACGCTGTTGATTGCCGTGCTGGTGCTCGCGATTGCCAGACCGTCGCTGCCGGCCGCACGGTACGGTCTGCGGTGGTGGGAATGGATGCTCCTGGCTCTGACCGCAGTCACAAGTATCGCTGCATACTTCTGGCTCACACATCGCGCCGCAATGCAGCGTGTGGCATCGTTTGATCAGAAAGATCGTCGTGGCCGGTTGCGATTATGGTGTGTCGTACTCGGCACGCTGGCTGCGATGATCGCCGTGGGGATCCCCTGGGGACTGCGAGTGCGAGCAGAACTTTCTGCGCCGCGGAATGAGTCCATGGAAAACGTTCCCATCGCGGCAATATTTTTGATCGATACCAGCGTGAGCATGAATTATCGACTTGAGAACAAGACCCGGCTGGAACAAGCCCGCACGGTGATTCGCGAACATCTCGGCCGCTTTCCGGCTGGAAGTCGAGCGGCGATTTCTGGCCTGAACGCCGATGATGATATTGTGTTCCAGGCCGATCTTGCAGGAGCTGCATCGCGACTGGACACACTGGAAACAACGACGGTCCCGGAACCGATGAATCGTCGCCTCAAGGCGGCGATTCAGTTTCAAATCGATGACCGCGCGCAAGATCAGGAACGACTGGGGACGGGCGGTGATTCCGATACGCACGCCCGCGAAATCTACATCCTGACGGATTTTTCAAAGACCGCCTGGCGTGAACCTGATGAGAGCGGGCTGTCCGATGCGCTCAAGGCGGCCAGCTGGATGCAGGTTTATCTTGTGGACGTGGCAGTTCCGCAGCCAATCAATGCGGCGATCTCGCATCTGACTCTGTCGGAAGAAACCAGCGTTGCGGGGCGGGACCTGCTGATGACCATGACCGTGTCCTCCACGCCGGGCGGTCCGACGATGACGACGGTGGAAACGTTACTCGTGGAGAACGGCGTCGAGACTCGCGCTGGTGCGCCCCAGATCGTCAAGATTGAAAACGGAGCGGCTCAGGTTCAGGTGACACTTCGTGTGACAGGCACACAGCCGTTTGCGGAGGGTATTGTGCGTCTGACATCCGAGGATCCTCTGCCGGAAGATAATGTTCGTTCGTTTACATGCGGGGTTCGCACAAAGCCGAATGTATTGCTGATCGCCGATCGGCTGGAAGAAAGTCTTTACCTTCGGAACGCATTGCAACCTGTGCAACTGGAGCAGCAGGGAATCAAGTACTGCGACTGCCTCAGTGTGACGACCGCGCAGGCCGGGCAGCAGACACTGTCCAATTTTGACGTCGTGATGCTGGTCAATTGCCAGTGGCCGGAAGAGGCACTGTGGGAAGGCCTGAGGAATTTTGCGAACGCGGGCGGCGGAGTGTTTGTCGTGGCAGGTTCCAATAAAATCCAGCGGGGTGCATGGATGGTGAGTTCAGCAAAAGACCTGCTTCCCGGAACGCCGCTGCGTTTCGTCAACTTCAACACGGAACCGGGGCAGTTGAAACTGATTACCGAACAGCATCCGCTGACGCGCGAGTTCGCTCAGGACGAATCAGCGCGAGTGGAATTGTCCCGCGCGGCGTTTGATCGATGCTGGGCTGTGGATGCCGATCCGTCTTCGATAACTCTGCTGGGATTTACAGGTCCCGGAGATCGGCCGGCACTTATGGAACGCACGGTCGGACAGGGACGCTGTCTGATGTTTACCTCAGCGATGGACAACTTGCGGGACGGTGGAAGTCAGTGGAATAACTTCGTGGTCGATAACTGGTCGTTTCTGATGCTGACAGACAAGATTCTGCAACATCTGACAGGAGCGAGCAGCGCGAAACGCAACTATACCGCCGGTGAGACAATTGTCATTCCGGTTCCGGCCAGTCAGCGATTCGATCAGTACCTGTTACGCCGCCCTGGCCTGCGGCAGACGCGAGGGTCGATGCCCGCCTACGAATCGTTCGTAATCCTGACAGACGCCACGGACGCTGGTCACTATCGGCTGAAGCCATTCGAGGCCCGCAGTCCGTTTGAAGCCGCGTTTGCGGTAAATATGCGTGATGAGGAAAGCAATCTGGGAAAAATACGAGATGATCAGTTGAACGCGATGCTGGGCAGCAGCAACGTAGCGATCGTGCATGAGGTCGGGGAGTTGCAACGCGCCGTCCGCATGGGGCGTATCGGAATTGAGATCTTCCCGGTCCTGATGGGACTGGTCCTTTTGCTCTTCTGTGCCGAGCACCTGATGGCCAATTTCTTTTATGACGAAGAAGCCACGCCCCGGTTCAGGGATTACCAGCGAAATAAACAGGTTCCCCGTGTCAGACCCGCTCCAAAGCCGCACATCACCGCGAGGTCACCGCGGTTACCACGGCTGGCTCGTCAATGCCGGGATGGATGCAGCCGACGTGTTGCCGACGCGGTCCAGGTTATTGTAAACCTTTGATCGGGGAATCTTCAGCACTTTCATGGCATGATCGATGATGCGGATATTGGCTTGATGGAGTACGAAGAGGCTCACTTCTCCAGTTCTGACTGCGCTGTCGCTGACCTCAATCGACTGCGTTACGGCTTCGATCGCCCATTTGAACACGTTGCGACCGTCCATTTCAGGTAATGCTCGCCCGCCGCCACAAGTTCGGAGTTAGTGGCAATGTCGCCCCACCAGCAGCTCTGTCGAGCACCACCGCCAGCTCCATCGGCACCAAGCTGGTAACACACAAGGCCCTGATCGGCATCGCCAGGTTCAAGGATCACAGCACCGGCACCGTCACCAAACAGAGGTGCGACTCGCTGATCGTCAGGCTTCACAATTCGGCTGTTGACATCGGCACCGATGATCAGTGCCAGTCGCGAGTTCCCTGTGGCTATGAACTGCGCTCCGGTGGCCAAAGCATACATGAAACCGGAGCACGCGGCCTGAAGGTCCATCGCGGGGGCGTCGAGCTTAAGTTTGTTCTGAACCAGACAGGCGGTTGAGGGACATGTGAAGTCAGGCGTAAAGGTGCCAACAATCAACAGGTCGATGTCGGACGCAGAAACATGGGCCGCCGCCATCGCGCGACGAGCCGCTTCCACAGCGAGGTCGCTGGTGGATTCTGATTCATCCGCAAACCGCCGCTGCAGAATTCCTGTTCTGCGTTGAATCCAGCCTGGTTCAAAGCCGTATCGTGCTTCAAGTTCTTCGTTCGTTACGACGCGCGACGGCACGTAGGATCCGATGGAACGGATGCCGAAACCTGTGAGTCTCTGGACACGTTTTGACCGACGGAACGACAAGCCTTGATCAGTACTCTCAGGAACGGTTGGCTGCAATTCGTCTCGAACCTTCCGTGCATCAATTGAGATTTCGTCAAAGACAGTGACGGAAGTCATTTCACTCGCGGGCGAATTCATCGGATAGCTTTTCAAACGCCGGACAGTATCCAGCGACAGAATCGGAAAGGTACGTAGCTCCATCGAAGTCGATCTTCAAACCTGAACCCACGGGCTGAAAATCGCCTTATTTACCCAGCTTTCGTTCCGGTGGAAGTCTAATCACTTGTTCCACGAATTGAAACCTTGGATACATTTGCACCCGGAAAATGCACTCCTTGCCGTCACCGGACAGATTCGATGCCGAAATCCGTGGCGGTCGCATGGCAGTCGATGGCGGCAGAAATTGCAGAAATACGCAGGCTTTTCAGCCGTAAAGATCCTTCTCTCGATGTCACAATCCGAAGTTTGAGACGATCCGGACTCCAATGCAACATTGGCTGGATGCGGACCTGAATCCCTGCGGAGAGAAAGTTAGAACCAGCCGAAAAAAGTAGTGCGACAGGTCGCCTGCACGTACTGCCTTCGCATCGGGATTCACTTTGTCAGGATGACAACCATGAAGCGCAACATTTCAGTGCCTGTGTTTGTATTGGCACTGCTGATTGGACAACTGGACTGTATCGCTCAGCCACCGGTGCCTGAAAGCTATAACGTCGTCACTGTGCCCCCCGCGGGTTCCAATCCGTCCCTGGTTCCGAGTAAATACTCGCTGCGAAAGTTTTCACCGATTCGCACCGGCGACACTGTGATGCCGGAAGATTCCTTCAACGGTTACGCTCAGATCCGATCGACACCGGATCTTGGAGCCCCCGGTTCAGCAGGAAACGGCTTCCATCATTTCTCAATGCCTTTCGACAAATACACGACATGGTATCGGCCCCGCGCGGCAACTCTCACCCAGTACCAGCGCTGCGCGCCGGATCCGTTTCGTCCTCGCGGCTTCGGAAACCTGTTTGCTCGGCCATGTGACGGTTATCGCATGGAATACGAACCGTACACACTGCAGGACGCACCTTCAAAGTACGGTCCGTCGTACATCGCTCGTATGCCCGATCCGAGGTGCAACGACTGTTGCCACGGTCAGGATGAATGTGAGTGTGATCATGAATGTGATTATGAATGTAAGTAGTGTTGACGTGTCGTCACTGATCGAAATCCAGCGCCGCGCTGGACATGGCGATGAATCTCACCGAAATCTGTAATCCGCCCTCACCGGTTCTGGTTTTCTGTGCGCTACATCCAGAGGCGATTGTTCGCTATGATTCTCGTTCTTCACACAGAACACCCTGCATCAACGAGAATTCGAGCATGAAAGAACAGACCTATCTGGCCGTCGATCTGGGAGCAGAAAGTGGCCGCGTGATGGCGGGGCGTTTTGACGGGAAGCATATTTCACTTCATGAAATCCACCGATTCAACAACGGTCCTGTGAGACTGGGGGGAACTCTGCGCTGGAATCTGATTGGCCTGTGGAGCGAAATCCAGAACGGACTGCGCGAAGCAGGTACGCAATATGGACCGTCGGTTTCATCCATCGGAGTTGACACATGGGGCGTCGATTTCGTGCTGATGAATCGAAATGATGAAATCCTCGGCCAGCCATGGAATTATCGCGACTCACGTACCGACGGGATGCTGGCGAAAGCTCTGCAGCGTGTCCCGCGCGCGGAGATTTTTGCACGGACCGGACTGCAGTTTATGCAGATCAATTCGCTGTATCAGTGCTGGCGATGTGTGAACGCGATCCTGAGCTTATCGAACAGGCCACGAAGTTCCTGATGGTCCCGGACTTTTTTAACTGGTGCCTGAGCGGCAGCCGTGTTGTCGAATTTACCAACGCCACGACGACACAGATGCTGGATGCAAAGACGCGCGGCTGGGCGGTGGAGATGCTTCGCAAGCTGCAGATCCCCACCGAAATGTTTCCGGAAATCGTCATGCCCGGTACGCAGCTGGGAAGCCTGCGCCGCGACGTCGCCGAATACACTGGGCTGAAAGATGTGAAAGTGATCGCGCCAGCCACACATGATACCGGCTCCGCCGTGGCGGCGGTGCCCACGTCGCACACTGGTAATCCGAACTGGGCCTACATCAGCAGTGGCACATGGTCGCTGATGGGCGTCGAAGTTCAGGACGCCATCCTGTCTGACAAGGCGCTCGCACGAAACGTCACAAACGAAGGCGGGATCGATGGCACTTACCGGCTGCTCAAGAACATCATGGGATTATGGCTGGTGCAGCGATGTAAGGTCGCGTTTGAAGAACGAGGGCTGAAAGCCGACTATGCAGAACTCACCCGCAAGGCCGCAGGAGCGACGCCGTTTCGGTCGCTTGTTGATCCGGACCATCCAGGATTTCTGCGTCCGACAGATATGACGGAGGCGATTGCTGCCGAATGCCGTCGCGTCGGGCAACCGGTTCCGGAAGATGAAGGCCAGTTCGTCCGTTGCGCTCTCGAAAGCCTGGCACTGAAGTATCGAATGGTACTGACCCAGCTGGAAGAACTGACCGTCGTCAAGGTCCAGGCCGTGCATGTGGTCGGCGGCGGAGCCCGGAATGCGTTGCTCAATCAGTTCACCGCCGATGCATGCGGTGTGCCGGTGATCGCCGGTCCTGTGGAAGCGACCGCCTTGGGTAACGTGCTGGTTCAGGCGATGTCGGCCGGGGACATTTCGTCGTTAAGCGAGATCCGCGACGTCGTCCGCCGCTCGGAATCCATCACCGAATTTCATCCCAAAAGCGCTGACGCCTGGAGCGATGCATGGGAACGCTTCAAGCGGATTTGCGAAGTGTAGTGCTTTCCGTCCAGCGTCAGGAGCTGCGCGACTCCTCGTCGCGAAGGTTCGCTTCGAACAATTCGTTCTGAACCGGAATGAGGCAATCCAGAATCGAATGCACGACTTCCGAAGGCGATCCATTGGCATCCACTTCATGAATGATGGCCGGAGCGTACCGTTGCAGCACTGGTGCCGTCACTTCACGGTAGACGTCGAACCGACGACGAATGATCACTTCGTTCGCATCGTCTGTCCGATTTTCGCGAATCGCGCGTCGGCGAATCCGGTGAATCATGTCCTCTTCGTCAGAACACTTTAAATAAACTACCCGATGAATTTCAAGGTGTTCCTGAATCATCTCCACCTGACGAACGTTGCGCGGCATGCCGTCCAGAATCAGCAGGTCTTCGCGCGGTTTGAACCATGACAAAGCCACGTACGCTTCAAGAGCTTTCCGCCAGATCTTGATCGTGAGTTCATCCGGTACCAACTCACCGCGGGAAATGTGATTGTAGACCTCGCGACCGTTCGGTGAACCGATATCGATTGAACGAAATACGTCGCCCACCGACAAATGAAAAAAGCCAGGAATATTGGACAGGATTTTCCCCTGAGTTCCTTTGCCCACGCCAGGAGGACCAAACAGAGGAACACAGCGATATCGCGGTCTTGTCGTCATTCTCTTTTTCCACAGAGCTTCAAACGAATCTCATGCCGCAGCAGATCGGCCATTGAGGGTCAGCAATTCCCTGATTCTTATCGACAACATGCCCGCGAAGTATGACACTGCGCCGATACGCTTGCCAGCAGTTGACAAAATTTAGTCTCCAGTTCACTTCTCCATGAACCGAGTCAGGTTTCTGGCAAGCAGCAACGGGGCTTGCCAGGTTCTCTGGGCAAACGAAAAGGGCTTCCGAATACGATCGGAAGCCCGGGACTCCTGCAGGTGTGCCGTTTTTATCAACGCAGCCAACGACAATCAATTCATCTGCAAAGCCGCGATCTGCTTGAGTGCCTGTACGGCCACTGCCGCATCACCATTGCAGTGCTGAAGCAGTGCTTTTGCCGCCTGAAGCAAACTGATATCGACCGCACTTTCTGGTGTTGAGGCAGGTGCGATCGATGGACGCCACGTGCCAACTGGTCGTCCCGGTGGTCGGCCGGCCTTCTTCTTTGAGGTACCTGGTTTCTTCTTCAACGTACGCGACAAACCCAGTCTCTTTCGGATGTTGGCATAAGAAACCTGACAGCTCTTGTCATTGAAGGTCTCTTTGGGAAACTTCTCCCGCAATGCAGTCATGACTTCCGGGCCCTTGATGTCGTTATTCGCCTCAATCAGCGCTCGAATTTCCTGAGCGACAACAATTCCACTTTTCCCAGCGCCGCTTCGTTTCGCCATTGTCATTCATCCTTTACACTAGAACAGATTGTCCAATCAGTCGTTTCAGAACAAAGGCTGACTCACGCATGCATTCCGAACGACACTCGATTAGTATGGTGAATAACACTCTGATCTGCAGCTTTCAATCGCCGAATCCCTTATTTCCAGGTAACTTCTCGCGGTTGCAAACATTTAACGCTCATGCACTTAAGAATGGAAGGTCCTAATGCGGACTCAAACTATGTACCTACGACTTGTCTGTATTTTTCCCTTTGTCCTGCATGCGGTGCATCACACGCAGGCTGATGAGAAGGTTTCCTATCGCCGTCAGATCGCACCAGTGCTGCAAACATATTGTCTTGGTTGCCACAATCGGATTGACTCTGAACAGGGTCTGTCGCTGCAGGCTGCCGACGATATTCTGCGAGGCAGCGAACATGGCAGCATTCTGAATGCAGAAATGCCAGAGGCTTCGCGATTCTGGAAGGTTCTGATTTCGAAAGGCGACGACCACATGCCGCCTGCGGATCAGCTACAATTGACGCCGGAAGAGTTGAAAGTCCTGCGGAAGTGGCTTATGGAAGGTGCCGAATTTGACAGCCGCGCGGCCGTGATGGCGGAACTGCCGGACGTGAAAGTGTCTGCCGATGTCGTGCGAAACCCGGTGCTTTCAATGGCGATTTCGCCGGACGGCTTAACGCTGACGGTCGGTCGATACAGAGCCGTTGAAACTCAGTCCGTCGGCACGGGTGAGGTATTTGCTCAGTATGAAGTGGATGACGGCAAGGTCAACGACGTTCAGTTTTCCGCAGACGGCAATCACATCCTGCTGGCCACCGGAGTTGCTGGACTCTCTGGCCGCGCTGTCGTAGTCGATCGTGTGCAAAACACAATCGTTCAGGAATTTGCCGGGCATAATGATGTGGCTTACGCAGCAGTCTGGTCTCCCGATCAAAAGCTTGTGGCGACCGCGGGCTACGACCGACGTATTCTGCTGCACGATGCAGTTTCAGGAGCGTTAATCCGCGAATTGAACGGGCATAACGGAGCGATCTTTGATCTGAAGTTCAACCCGGACGGGACGCTTTTGGCAAGTGCCAGTGCAGACGGGACAATCAAGGTCTGGCATGTGGCGACCGGCCAGCGTCTGGATACGCTCAGTCAGCCGCAGGCTGAACAGTATTCTGTTCAATTCAGTCCGGACGGAAATGCAATCTATGCCACTGGTGCTGACAATCGAATTCGCAAATGGAACCTGGTATCCAGATCAACACCGGTCATCAACCCACTGATCATTTCCCGGTTCGCTCATGAAGGCGTCATCACGGGGCTTACGATATCCCGTGATGGACGATTTCTGGCAACGGCAGAAGACAGGGGAATCCTGAAGATTTGGGACACCAGCCGTGTGCATGAAATCGCTGCCGTGAATTTCGGGGATGACCGAGCCACCTGCTTTGTGTTTACTCCGGATGCCGCTGAACTGATTGTGGCGACAACTGATGGATCTCTTCGTCGAGTGCCGGTCCCAAACATTCCAGCGGCAACTTCGGACCCTGCGAGTCCCCCGATGACCACTGCGACCGCAGCCGTTGTGCCAGCAGCCTCTGTTTCGGTCAACGAGACTGAACCCAACGATCGGGCGACACCGCAAGTGGTGTCAATTCCGACGACGATCTCTGGTACGATCCATTCTGAAGCGGTTGCTCCCGATCAGGACGTGTTTCAGTTTCAGGCAGAAAAAGGCAAGCCGCTGATGGTTGAAGTGAAAGCCTCACGGGACAAATCGCCACTGGATTCATTTGTGGAAATCATGCACGAAGACGGCACTTCCGTGTTACAGGCGCGACTGCAGGCTGTGCGAGATTCGTACTTTACTTTTCGCGGAAAAGATTCGGACACCAGCGATGATTTTCGCATGTTCAACTGGCAGGAAATGAGCTGAACCAGTATCTGTATTCCGATGGCGAAGTGGTCAAGCTATGGCTGTATCCGCGCGGCCCGGATTCGGGATACAAAGTCTATCCCGGCTTCGGAAATCGGTTCACCTATTTTGGCACAACACCGACATCACATGCCTTGCAGGCTCCCGCGTTCATAGTCGAAGCCCATCATCCGGATGAGGTGCTGACGGCGACCGGCCTGCCGGAGTTTCCAATCTACTTTGAGAACGATGACGACCCATTGCGACAGTGGGGCAGCGATTCGCGACTGATGTTCGATCCGCCAGCTAATGGAAATTATCTGCTGCGAATTCGCGACGCGCGCGATTTTCAAGGGGCCGATTTCAAGTATCAATTGATGATCCGATCTCCGCAGCCCGATTTTTCTGTCGAGACTGGCGGAACGGAAGTCTCTCTGCTTCCGGGCGTTGGCCAGGAATTGAGTTTTAAGGCAACCCGCCTGGACGGTTACGACGGCCCGATTGAAATCACTGCGGAGAATCTGCCGGCAGGATTTTCATTCTCCGGGCCGGTTGAAATCCAGGAGCAGCAACTCCAGGCATTCGGGACGCTCATCGCGGAGAAAGATGCCGTGGCACCATCTGAAGATGCAGTGAAGCAGGTTCGGTTTATGGCCAAAGCGAAAATCGCCGGATGCGACGTGGCTCACGAAGCGGGCGGATTGAAGGCATTCAAGGTCGGGGAGCCCCCGAAAGTGATCGTGCGAATTCTGTCCGCCGAACAGCAGGCAGCAGGCGCAGTTGAACAGACTCCGGAGTTGACCGTCTGGGCAGGCGAAACAATGCGTGCATTTCTTAGGGTGGAACGCAGCAATCACGACGGTCTGGTCGAATTTGGCAAGGAAGACTCCGGACGTAACATGCCGCACGGTGTGTTTGTGGATAACATCGGACTCAATGGCCTGATGCTGCTCAGCGGTCAAACGGAACGCGAATTCTTTATCACGACGGCCGACTGGGTTCCCGAAACCAGCCGCCTGTTTCACCTGAAATCCAACGTGGACGGAATCACTTCACTGCCCGTCATGCTGCATGTCCGCCATCGAGCGGCGCCAGCAGGAAGCGATGCAGACCCCGGTGTTAACTGATGAAGATGGTTTGAAAGGATCCAGGTCAGTGCAAGTGACTTCAAACGATTTGCTGCTTGTCACCGGAGCGACCGGCCTCGTTGGGAGTCACGTGGCGGAGCAGGCAGTGGAGCGAGGTTGGCGCGTGCGCGCGCTGGTCAGACCGAATGCGGACATGAGTTTTCTGCGCGGACTGAATGTGGACCTGGTCCACGGTGATCTGGATCAGCCGGAATCGCTGAAGTCCGCGTGTGACGGCGCGACGATCGTGATCCACTGTGCGGCGAAAGTCGGTGACTGGGGACGCACGGATGACTATCGTCGAATCAATGTCACCGGAACCCAATCGCTGCTGGAGGCGGCTCTGGCCACAAAGACGTTGAAGCGGTGGGTGCAGATCAGTTCCCTGGGTGTTTACGAAGGCAAAGATCACTACGGCACAGATGAAACAACAGCTCCCAGTACCACCGGAATCGATGGCTATACGCTGACAAAAGTGGAGTCCGAACTGCTCGTCTGCGATTACATTCGTGAGCGCAAATTGCCGGCGGTCGTGTTGCGACCGGGTTTTATCTACGGGCCGCGTGATCGAACTGTCCTGCCAAAGCTGACCGAGCGGCTGCGTTCGGGAAAGTTTGCGTTTCTCGGTTCGCCGGAAAAGCTGATGAACAATACCTACGTCGGCAATCTCTGCCAAGCCATTTGGCTGGCGGTCGAGCGTGACGACATCGTGGGAGAGGTGTTCAATATCCGTGACCCGCGTGCCGTTACGAAACGCGAATTCATCAATACGGTTTGTGATGCCGCTGGAATAGCCAGGCCAACAAAGATCGTTCCACTTCCCCTTGCCAGTTTCCTCGCAAAAGCGATGGAGTCCACATGGAAGCTGCTCGGCAGAAAAGATGCTCCGCTGCTGAATAACGCTCGGATCAAGTTTCTTGGACTGAACCTGGATTACGGCATTGATAAAGCCGTTCGTCAACTGCGCTATGCACCATCGTCGGACTTCCGCGATGCAATGCCTCGCAGCATTGCGCCACGCGATTGAGCTGAATGCTGAGTGGCACAGCAGATCGCCAGCGGAAAGCAAAATGGGGCGATGAATCGCATTGACTCCGGTTCGTGACCAGTTGAGAGAAATCATCTCATCCCGAACCGCTTTCAGTGGTCGGGGACCGCACCGGGACACGGTCAAACTTTCCCGGTCCGCTTCAAGCGTCCCTCCGAGCCATATGGCAATCAGGACGTTGTATCTGCTGCGCGATTCGGTAGAATCATGTTCCCCGAGGTAGTGAAACTTGCCGTTGATGCGGACATAGGCTTGCCCAGTCGGCTTGTGCAATGCGTACTTCGGCTGTCTCTTTGCCATGTGTGCGGCCCTCGAAAGGTGTAGTGAAACGTATAGTAGATCCGTTTCACGCCGCATGGCTGAAAGAAGGTGCAGCCGCCGAATGCCCGACGGCACAATTGACGTAAGTGCTGAATTCGCAGCTAGTTACAAATGTCTCCCGCTTCATTTTTTGGTTGAGACAGAAAGACGCGACAGAAAGGACCTCCATTGGAGATCATCCGCGACTGCACCTTTTGGTCATGGATCATGCGATGCGCGCCCTGCGATTTTTGAGACACTCGCGACTTGCGGCGAGGCATGGCTGGACATGCAATCGAGCGTTGCCCAACGTATCCCGATGACATCGATCGCCGTCGCCCGAAACGTTCGTTACCACTACGGAAATCGTGCCGCACTGGACGATGTGACATTGTCCGTGGCGGCTGGCACCCTGTTTGGGCTGCTCGGGCCCAATGGGTCCGGAAAGACGACACTCTTTCGCCTGCTGGCGACCTTGATCCCCATGCAGTCGGGCGAACTGACAGTCTGCGGGTTTGACGTGACGACGCAGCAGACTTCTGTACGCAGACAACTGGGCGTCACTTTTCAGTCGCCAGCGGTGGATGTGCGGCTGACGGTTGCTGAAAACCTGAAATGTCACGGCAGTATCTATGGCTTGTCAGGTGCGATGCTGAACAACCGCGTGTCAGAAATGCTGCAGCAATTTGGAATTCTCGATCGCCGGCATTCCATCGTGGGCACGCTTTCCGGGGGACTCAAGCGTCGAGTGGAACTTGCCAAAGGGATGATGCATAGTCCCAAAGTTCTGCTGCTGGATGAACCGACCAGCGGACTGGATCCACGTGCTCGGCAGGAATTCTGGGAACTGATGACTGCTCAACAGAAGATGCAGGGAACCACGATCATCGTCGCCACGCATCTGATGCCGGAAGCCGAACTGTGCGACCGTGTGCTGCTGCTGGATCGCGGACGAATGGTGGCTGAAGGCACTCAACTGGAACTGCAAAGTCGTCTGGATGGGGAGCGCCTGACGGTGCGGCTGCGTGATGCTTCGAACCATCTGGATTCTCTGCGGACGATGATTGGTGGCCATGCGGAGTTGCAGGGGGATCGCGTCACACTGCGCGCGAGCAATCCTGCCGAACAGATCCGTGAGATCATCCAGGCGTTTGGTGACCAGATTCTCAGCCTGGAACTCACTAAACCGTCGCTGGAAGACGTGTTTCTGGAACTCACTGGTCGATCGCTTTCACAGACCGGAGACACCAATGCCCAGTGACCCAGTTCAATTCAATGCCGTCGTGGCGCTGACAAAGCGGGAATTGATTCGCTTTCTGCGACAACGAACACGCGTGATCGGTGCGGCAGGACAACCGATCATTTTCTGGATTCTGTTCGGTGCCGGGCTGCGGAGTTCGTTCACGGCACCATCGTGGGCCGATGGTCTGTCGCATCCCGTCAGCTATCAGGAATACTTCCTGCCAGGTGTTGCGGCACTGATCGTGCTCTTTACCGCTATCTTTTCCACAATCTCTAGTATCGAAGACCGGCGGGACGGATTTTTGCAGGGAATCCTGGTGGCTCCGGTTTCGCGGTTATCGATTGTGCTGAGCAAGCTCACCGCTGGCACATTGCTCTCAATTCTGCAGGCAGGCTTGTTTCTGCTGATCGGACCGCTGATTTCTGCGATCGGACTTGGATCTCCGATCGAGGTGACCTGGTCAGTGACTCGCATGCTGATGGCGACCGGCTTTCTTGTGCTGATCGCGGCCGAACTGACGGCCCTCGGATTTATCATCGCATGGCCCATGAATTCCACTCAGGGATTTCACGCCGTCATGAGTATTTTCCTGATGCCGATGTGGCTGGTGTCCGGCGCGTTTTTTCCGGGCGGTGATTCCGGCTGGCTCTCCTGGCTCATCCGCGCCAATCCGCTTACCTATGGCGTGGCCGGACTGCGGCGTTTGTTGTACGACACGACGCTGCCGGTGACGGCGGAATTGCCATCCATGCTGGCGTGTGTTACCGTCACAGCCATCGCCACCGTGACGCTGACGTTGCTGTCGGCATGGCTGGTATCGCGCCGCAGCGTCCATAATGTGACGTAGAACCAGACAACGTTGTCTGGGCAGGTCCGCGCGACGGATTTGACTTTTGAGTCGCAACTTCGGGCTCGCACTGTTAACATTTCCGGTCGTCCTGCACGTGTTTTCTGCATGCCTGAAAGTCGTCCCTATGATTTCACTTCCTGCTCATGTCGCTCGGCGGACATTCTTACGAAACTCGGGCGTCGGTCTGGGTTCGATGGCCCTGACCTCGCTGCTGGCCGGGCAGAATCATGCGGCACCGGATGCGACGGGGCCGCATTGGAACGGTGTTCTCAATCCGCCACATTTTGAACCGCGAGCCAAACGGATTATCTGGCTGTACATGGCTGGCGGAATGACACACATTGACACCTTCGATAACAAACCGAAGTTGACGGAACTGAACGGCCAGGAAATGCCGGAATCCGTGACGAAGGGCCAGCAGATCGCGCAGCTTCAGGGGCAGAAGCTCAACTGCTTCGCGCCTCAGCATCCGTTTAAGCAATGGGGGCAATCCGGGCAGTCCATTGCGGAAATCTGGCCGATGCTCGGAGAAAAATGTGCCGACGATCTCTGCATCGTCCGATCGCTGCACACCGATGCGATCAATCACGATCCCGCTCACACATTTATGAACACCGGCACCATGATCGCCGGACGCCCGGCGATGGGTTCGTGGCTGCTGTATGGCCTTGGAGCAGAATCCGAAAGTCTGCCGGGGTTCGTCGTCATGGTCTCCACCGGACAGTTCGGCCAGAAACAGCCGATCGCGGCGCGACAATGGCATTCCGGTTTTCTGCCAGGCCAGTTTCAGGGCGTGGAATTTCGTGGCACGGGTGATCCGGTGCTGTATGTCGGTAATCCGAAAGGCGTGACACAGCAACAACAGCGCGACGTCGTCGATGCTGTCCAGAAGCTGAATGGCATCGCCGACAATCGGTACCACGATCCGGAGATCGCGACGCGCATCAGTCAGTACGAACTGGCGTTTCGCATGCAGTCGAGCGTACCTGATCTCATGGATGTGAGCCACGAGCCGGATCACATCTTTGACTTATACGGGACAAAGGGCGGCGATGGTTCGTTCGCGTCCAATTGTCTGCTGGCACGTCGCCTGGCCGAACGCGGTACGCGGTTTATTCAGTTGTATCATCGGGACTGGGACCATCACGGTTCCGTCAAAGAGCATTCCGCCGGTACGGCCAAAGAAGTCGATCAGGGGGTCGCTGCTCTCATTACAGATTTAAAGCAGCGCGACATGCTCAAGGACACCATCATCGTATTCGGTTCGGAATTTGGCCGCACGCCGATGGCTCAGGGAAATGGGCGAGACCATCATCTGGCAGGCTTTACGATGTGGTTTGCCGGCGGCGGATTCAAGCCCGGCTTCAGCTACGGTGCCACAGACGAATTGGGTTATCATGCTGTCGAAAACCGAGTCTCAGTGCACGACGTTCACGCCACACTTCTGCATCAGATGGGGATCGATCACGCCCGGTTCACCTACAAATTTCAGGGGCTGGATTCGAAACTCACCGGTGTTGAAGAAGCGAATGTCATTCAGGAACTGCTGGTCTGACAGTCGGGCAGATGGCCAGGCTGATTTTCACGATTAACGACGTTTTTCGGGATCACGGACCCGAGGAGTTGTGAACGTTCACGCGAGTGGTTGCAATCCTGCGACCGTAAACAGCGAGCCTTCCGAATCGACCAACGTACCGACTGAGCAAACCCATGGTTTTGCATTCTTGCCGACCTGTTTCTGTGAGTTTAAGGATCACACAACTCCGGATCGCACTGTGGATCATTTTCCTGCCTGCTTTGCTCCTGAATTCGCTGCAGGACGTCTGCGGTGATGAACCCGCCACCGCAGGTCAACCGGAGCTGAAAGTGAGGATGAGCCCTGGCGGAATCGGGCGTCACGTTGCGGATCGTTGGGGAATGACGAAAGCACTGGTGATCAATGAAAGCACCAAAACGCAAACCGCGTTAATTGTCGTCACGCCACCTGCAAGCGGAGGACTTCAGTATGCGAAGAAACTGGCCGTCCCTGCCGGAGCGGCTTTCGAAACCGCATGGCCTGTTCGGGTCGGCAGAGTGGATACGCCCACCAGTGACTTTGAATACCTTTTTTTTCCGGTCGGGGCTGAAGACGGTCTGATCCATCGAGGCCAGCACGACGAATTCATACCGACCTATTCAGGGTTGGTTGCGCCAAATCCGATGCTCGGCCTGACAGGATTTCTGTTCGACGCGGATGAACCGATCGAACATATCGATGCAACATCGAATCTGCTGCGATTGATGTCGTCCACGCCACGGCAGGAGCCCAACGTGATCTCCATCAAGCCGGCAGATCTGAGTTCGCACGGAGAGTGCCTGGAGCCGCTTGATCAACTGACAGTCACTACGTCCGAACTGCTCGATCACGCGGGTGCGATCGAATCCACTCGCGCATGGCTGCAGCGCGGCGGAAGTTTATGGATTCGCCTGGACCGCACCGGAATCGATGTCACGCGAGCTTTGCTGGACGATGCCCTGCCACTGTCCGTCGTCGGTGAGACAACGACGAATTCTGTCCTGCTGACACTCAACCCGGAGCACAGTCAGACGAGATTTTCAACGAGGGAAGTGGAACGCACATTCGATGAACCCATACGTTACGTACGCGTGGTCCAGGAGGGAGGCGAGGTGATCTGGAATATCGATGGCTGGCCGGTCGCGATACAGATTCCCGTAGGGCGCGGCACCGCCATTGTCACCACGGTCGATTCATCTGTCTTCTATTTGCCGCATTACAAAACGCGGGAAGACGCGGCAGCCTTGCAACCGATTCCATCGGGGGAAATCATGCAGCAGATGCTGTTCGCCAATCGTCCGGAACCGGTATTGCGGGAGAATTCAGTCACCGAACAGGCCGCGGGTGTCATTGGTTATCGAATTCCATCGCGTTTAACAGCCGTCAGTCTGACACTCTGTTTTCCCGCATTATTGTTGGGTGTCGGAGTCTGGTTGCAGCGTCGCGAAAAGGGGGAACGCCTCATAATCCTACTGCCGTTGCTGGCAATTCTGGTCGCACTTCCGGCCGTCGGGATCGGTTCACTCGGCCGACGAGTGGCTCCGAATACTGTCATTGAAACGGCGTTTGTACAGTCCGTGCCTGGTTCTAAACGACTTGTGTCAGACGGTTATGCGTCAGTATTTGACTTTGGATCTGAAGCCCTCCGCGTGTCCGGCACGGAAGGTACGATCGTGGAAGTAGATCCCGATCCGACAAATCGCAATTATCGCCGATTGGTGTGGACCGGCCTGGAGACCTGTCACTGGGAAGGCCTTAGTCATCCCGACGGGATCCAGACGTTTTCTGTACGATCGCTGGAAACACTGCAGCACCCGATATCGGTGACAGCCACGTTTGATGAAAACGGTGTCGCAGGAAAGCTGGAATCCGGCGGACTGACGGAAACTGGTGACTTGATCGTTGCCGGCATGAATCCTGATCGGATGAGCCTGCGACTTGACTCCGCAGGCCAGTTTTACGGCACGCCGCAGGATGTGCTGGCGGCTGGAGACTTCTCCGGCGGAAAGTTTGTTTCTGATCAGCAGCGGCGACGCGCTGAGATCTATGCTTCGGTGTTTAATAATTCGGAACGAAATGAGGCTTTTCCGCAGATATCAAGTCTGCTGTTCTGGGCTCAATCGAATCGTCAGATGCTGGATATCGGTGGTTCCGACGTGCGTCGAGAACGTTCTCTGCTGGTCGTGCATCCTCTGCGGATGGAACAACCGAAGATCAGTACTCGGATCACGATTCCGTCACCATTCATATCGCTCCGCACAACGCAGGATGCTGAAGGGCTCGGATTCAGTGCAATCTTTGATAACAGAACACGCCAGTGGTCAAGGACTGAACGCAGCAGTCGATCATTCATGGAGTTTCAGATTCCGGCTGTATGTCTCCCGTTTGAGGTGGAAACTGCCGAACTCGAATTGTTTATTCGAGCAGGTTCGCGAACGGTCACGGTGTCTGCGGGCACCTTTGCATCGCAAGCGGTGGTGAGCAGCCTGGTGAGTCCGCTTGGTGCACATTCGATTTCCGTTCCGGTGGAACTGATCCGCGAATCGTGCCGCGAAGGCAAGTTGTATGTTTCGGTGAATGTCAGTGATCTGGATGAAGTACGGCATGATGAGGATGTTTCGCAGACACAAAATGACTATTGGGAAATATCCCGACTGGGGCTGACGTTGACCGGCCAGCGAACGGCTGATGTTCCCTGAACCAGTTATGCTCCGAATCGCCTCACCGGAAACATAAGAATCCAGCAGACTTTCTCGTCCCCCTCCGCATTCTTCAATAAGATTTTAAACGAACCATGGCCGACCAGACTCCTGTCGTTGAAATCCGTGACCTTTCGAAACACTACGGTGAGTTCGTGGCGCTGGATCATCTGTCGCTGTCGCTCAATCGCGGCAGTATTCTGGGGTTTATCGGCCCCAACGGTGCTGGTAAGACAACGACCATTCGGATTTTGGTCGGGTTGTCTCGACCAACATCCGGAGTCGCAAGAATTGCTGGCGCGGATTGCGTGCGGGATCTTGCCAAAGTGCGACGGCTGGTCGGCTACATGCCTGACAAGTTCGGTTCGTATGACAACATGCGCGTACGGGAGTATCTTGATTTCTTCGGTGCAGCCTTCGGGATTCCGCGTAAGGAACGCCGTAATCGCATTGCGGAGGTGTTGGAACTCACCAATTCGACATGGATGCAGGATCGCTATGTTGAGAGTCTGAGCCACGGAATGCAGCAGCGTGTGGGAATCGCACGCACGCTGCTGCACAAACCGGAAGTTCTGATTCTGGATGAACCGGCGAACGGTCTGGACCCGGAAGCGCGGATCGAAATGCGAAATATCCTGCTGCGGCTGGCATCCGAAGGGAAAACATTGATTGTCACCAGCCACATTCTTCCCGAGCTGTCTCGAATCTGTGACAAAGTTGCGATCGTCGCTGGTGGCAAGCTGCGGGCATTTGGCACGCTGCAGGAAGTCACGCGGGAACTTTCTCAACTGCGAACGATGGAGATTCAGTTTCTGTCAGCGGCGGGACTGACACAGATCGGCGACAGATTAAAAGGAATTCTGGAGCCGACGGCAGAAGTGACGGTGTCCGAAACAGAGTTCATCATTCGCTGTCGCACATCAGCTTCTGATGAATTGATGGCTGATGTGCTGCGACAAATGATCGTGGCGGGCGACAGGGTCGCTCAGTTCCGTGAAGTCGCTGGTGATCTGGAAGAGGCGTTTGTCTCGGCCGCACGCGTGGCAGAAGCGGAACGCAACGGTCAGCCAGCAGTGTCTGTGACCGCCCCGACACGTCCGGCACAAGAGGTGGCGCGATGAACGGATGTCTTGTCATCATCGAACGCGAACTTCTGGGACTGTTGCGTAATCGCCGAACCCTGCTGATTCTGGTCACCACGGCGATTGCTTTTGCCACTGTTGTCATTCTGAAGTGGCCGTCCAGTGGTGTCTCCGACCTGAACGGAAAGCAGGCTCGCGAGACATGGCAATGGCTGACGTATGCCATGCTGGGGGCTGCAATCCTGATCGTGCCGGTCTTTCCGTCCACATCACTTGTCAATGAAATACGTGGACGAACGCTGGAACTGCTGCTGAACTCTCCGCTCTCACGTGCCTCAATCTACTTCGGTAAGGCCGGGGCGATGCTGGGCTTTGTGGCGTTGCTCCTGTTTGTAACGCTGCCGGCAATGGCCTGTTGTTTTCTGATGGGTGGCCTGACCCTGACAGAGGTGCTGCGACTCTATGGATTCCTGCTGCTCGTCTGCGCTCAGCTGATTGTGGTCGGAATCCTGATTGGCACTTTCTGTCGCAGCACCGAAGCCGCCCTGCGCTGGAGTTACGGAGTCACTTTTGCGATCACCATCGTGCCGACATTTCCCGATTTTTTTATGAAGGGGAGCGACAGTCCGATCGCCCGCGGCGCTGGATGGCTGAAACTCATTTCCCCAATCCCGTCGCTCATGCAAATGCTGAACCAGGGATCGATCGGAGGTTCCGGGCTGACGGAAAGCCGTCCCATCTTGTTCTGGTACCTGGTATTCACAGGGCTATCGATTGTCGTTGGCAGCATTGTCTGCATTGCGCGTTTGAGCCACGCACTGATCGATCGATCGCGTTCTCAGGGGAGCATCACTGACGAACAGACATTGAGTATCCGCGCCGCGCGGCGCGTCCTCTATCTCGTCGATCCACAGCGACGTTCAAAAGGGATTCCATTGTTCCTGAATCCCGTGACGGTCAAAGAGTTTCGCTGCCGTCAGTTTGGACGGCTGCACTGGTTGCTGCGGCTCATTGCCGGCTGTGCCGTCTTGTCACTCATGCTGACACTGGCATCCGCCGGTGGTGCTGAATCGCGTGGTGTCAACTTTACGGGAGCCATCATTATTGTGCTGCAGGTGGCGTTGATCGTTTTGCTCACGCCCGGACTTGCGGCAAGTATGATCGCGGGTGAAATGGAAAGCGGCAGCTGGAATCTGCTGCGCGTGACACCGATGAGCGCGGGCAGAATCCTGCGTGGAAAACTGATCAGCGTTGTGCTGACACTTGCCCTGCTCTTGTGTGCAACGCTCCCCGGTTATGCCGTGATTACGCTCATTCAGCCCAACTTGCAGGCACAAGTCAGGCAGGTGATTGTAAGCCTGATCCTTGCTGCACTTCTGGCCATGCTGATCAGTGCGACGGTGAGCAGCTTTTTTCGTTCGACAGCAGTGGCGACGACCGTGGCGTACGGCATTCTGATTTCACTTTTTGCAGGAACGTTGCTGGTCTGGGTCAATCTCGACGCACCGTTTGGTCATTCGTTGGTGGAAAGCACGCTCCGACTGAATCCTCTGGCGGCCGCGTTGAGCGCGATCGAGGCGGAAGGTTTTCAGACGTTCAACCTGATTCCATCCGCGTGGTGGATCAGCGGAATTCTCTCCGGTGTACTCCTGATGGTGTTGTACTTCCGGGTGCGTCGTCTGAGTCAGCCCGACTGATGCGATGATTGAATCGAATGGAATCTGTGAGCTTCGTTATGACCTTTCAGTCAATCCGCAATCTGCGTTTCTGCCGCATGTCGCAAGCCTTTGCGCTGCTGATGTTCCTGCTGCCCGCCAGCGCGTCGGCTCAGGAGACGCTCGATCCGGACGCCGACAGCCAGCTCGACACGAACCTGCGGCAGAGCGAACCTCCCAAACCGGAATTTAGCCCTCATGGCCCTTTCCAGGGGCCTCTCGATATTCCTCATATTGCGCGTTTCTCCGGACTCCCGATGCGCATGTTTCATGAGCCGCATCTGATTTCTCCCGGGAGCGTCAGACTCCTGGATTCGCGTTATGTGCCCTTTTTCGACAAGACGCTTCGCGAATTCGACGATGAGGAATTGCTGGAAGCGGCAGCTCTCAGTTTGGCGCGAGTCGCCCGCGAAAACCTCCAGGACATCAGCAGTTCAACCGATATCCTGTTGAAGCATCTGGAATCGCATT
>JBBJME010000318.1:0-7406 GCA_037719765.1 Planctomycetaceae bacterium | reverse complement strand
GCCTTGACAGAGCACTAGCCTTCCGCCGCTTCCAGACCGGGAGCCGGGATCGCGGTCACCTCGCGCGTTTCGCTCTGATCGGAGGATACTGCATCCACGGTGATCGTGCCGACTCCGGCCATCAATTTCGGGCCTTTGCGGTTGGCGTCGATGATCTGGTGCATGTGTTCAGCGGACATCGTTTCCATTTCAATCAGATCTGCCGTAATTTTTTCCAGCGTCGTGCGTTGAGACGTCAGAGTGTCCATCGCCGTGCGATAAGCTTCATCGACCATGCGTTTCACTTCGATATCGATCTCACGCAAAGTGGCTTCGGCGTGGATCGATTCTGAAACGATCCCGCCACCGCCGTGCAGAAACGGAGAACGCTGAGATTCGCTGTAGTACATGCGGCCCATGCGGGGACTCATGCCGAACTCCGTGACCATTCTGCGAGCCAGATCGGTAGCTCGCTGCAGATCGTTCTGAGCCCCGGTGGACGTTTCGTTGTAGATAATCTGTTCGGCAGAAATTCCGCCCAGCAGCACGGCGATCCGGCTCTGCAGTTCCGATTGCGTCAGCAGCTCGCGATCATCTTCCGGCAACTGCAGCATGTAACCCAGTGCGCCCATGCCGCGGGGAATGATGGAGATCTTATGCACGGGATCTGTGTGCGGCAGACTGGCAGCTACCAGAGCGTGTCCGGATTCGTGGCAGGCGACGCGGCGTTTGACGTCTTCCACAATAATGCGAGACGTCTTTTCCAGACCCGCAATCACGCGTTCGATCCCGTCCTCGAACGCCTTCATCGTAACGCGTTTGTCCTCACGGCGAGCTGACAAAAGAGCCGCCTCATTGACAAGATTTGCAAGGTCGGCACCGACGAAGCCAGGCGTGAGTTTCGCCAAACGCTTCATATCGACGTTGTCCGACATCTTGATCCGCTTGGAATGCACGTTCAGAATCGCCTCACGGCCCTTGATATCCGGGCGATCCACAAGGACATGGCGGTCAAAGCGGCCTGGTCGCATCAAAGCCGGGTCCAGGGTTTCCGGACGATTGGTGGCTCCCATCACAATCACGCTGTGATCGGTGCTGAATCCATCCATTTCCACCAGCAACGCATTCAGCGTTTGTTCGCGTTCGTCGTGACCACCCGGAGCACCACTGCCGCGAACTTTGCCGAGTGCATCCAGTTCGTCGATGAAGATAATCGCCGGAGCCCGCTGCAGAGCCTGCTGAAACATGTCGCGCACACGAGCCGCACCGACCCCGACGTACATTTCCACAAAGTCCGAACCGGACAGTCCGAAGAACGGCACACCTGCTTCGCCGGCAACGGCCTTGGCCAGCATCGTCTTGCCCGTGCCCGGAGGACCAACCAGCAGTACTCCGCGCGGGATGCGGCCGCCGAGAGCCTGATACTTCTGAGGCGTTCGCAGGAACTCAACGACTTCTTTCAGCTCTTCGACCGCTTCGTCTATGCCCGCCACGTCGTTAAAAGTCACATGCACGTCTTCCTGAGCATACAACCGACCGCGACTGCGCCCAAACGACATGGCCGAACCGGTCCCTCCGATGCGGCGCATCACGAAAATGAAAGCTCCGACAAACATGGCGGTGATCATCAGCATGGGGAGCATCGCGACCCAGTCAGACTGCACTTCCGTGCCATAGAACTGGATCCCCATTTCGTTGAGTCGGTCTTCCAGCTTGGCGCGACTTGCATCACTGATGCCAATCAGCGGCACATAGTAGCGTTTGAACTCGCCGCCCTTGCCTGCCAGCGCATCTTCGCGCGAGGGATATTGCCATGTCAGGGCCGTCTGAGACAGTGCGACTTCATACATCTGGCTGGCATTCAGCGTCTTCGTGTCCTCAGACAGCCTTTCCATGACCTCGCTGTAGGACATCCGTTCGCCGCTGCGGCCACGTGCCGCAACCGAAATCACGACGGCTGCGATGAGCCCGATCGCGATCAGATACCACATACCGTTATTTGACTGACTGCGGTCCTTTCGCGGCGAACGACCTGACTTGCCGGAATTCCCTGAATCATTTCCGGACGACTGATCCTGCTGATCTGACATTCTGCACTTTACCTGCGGAAAAATCCGGCTGACCGTGGTCGTTGCGAACCCGCAAATTCAACGGCAATCGGAATGGATGTGTTCAACGACAAAACAGACGTTCCCAGACTTCAACTCTAGACCTGCTTATTATAGCGGTCAACCAGCGATGAAACGACAGCAGGCAAAGTTTTGATTCCTGAGGCCGGGTTCGTGCGGTCTGACGGACCAGAATGCAAAAAACACGGGCAGAATCGAATCGCAGGATTCTTTTTTGCGGCTATCATTCGCCAAAATTCCTTGACTTTCAGAAAACCCGACCGCTGCGACGTTCGCCCATCGCGAATTGTTCACACGCTGCTCAATGGAGGACGCATGGTTCGCGATTTTACAACGGAGAGTCTGTCGCACGATCCGATTCATGGGTACATCCCCTTTATTTCCCGCGTTGGTCTGCCTTCCGGCGAAGCCGCCGAACAGGATCTGATCGACCATCCGTGGGTCCAGCGAATGCGGCAGATTCACCAGTTGCAGACTGCGTGGTGGGTATTTCCTTCGGCCGAACACATGCGGTTTCAGCATGTGCTGGGCGTCATGCATCTGGGATCTGTGACCGTCAATGCCTGGTATGATTCACTGGTCGATTCGTGCCGGAATGTTCCGTCCAGGGCGTGTGTCGAAAGCATGGTGCGGATTGCCGGTCTGCTGCACGACGTCGGACATGGTCCGTTCGGCCATTTCTTTGACGATCATTATCTGGCGCAGTTCGATCTGACGCACGAAGACATCGGCGGGCATATTATCGAACACGAACTCGGCGAGATCATCCGCCGCATCCGTCGCAATCCCAGTGGCAGGCTGCAGCCGCTGGAAGAAATTGATCCACGGCAGATCGGCTGGCTCATTCGGCGTCCCTCCGGAAGTGCAGAAGATCAGGAGGGACATCCGGACTGGCTCAAAAAACTGCGATCGCTGTTCAGCGGCATCTACACGGTGGACAACATGGACTTCGTGCTGCGCGATGCATACATGTCCGGCTACAACACCAAGGCGTTCGACATCTCCCGCCTGATTCACTACAGCTTCTTCACCGAAAACGGCCTGACGATCCATGCACGCGGTCTGCCGACGCTGATCAACTTTATTGAAACCCGCGCCAATCTGTTCCGGACGATCTACTTCCATCGCACGGTCCGCGGCATCGACATCGCGCTCGAAGACTATTTTGCGGAGACGATGCAGCGAATGTTTCCGGGCAACCCATTGCAGCATCTGCAGGCCTATCAGGGACTCACGGAAACATCGTTCCTTGTCGATGTCGTACGCTGGGCTGACAGCGACGATCCGAAACTTCAGGAATTGGGCAAACACTGGAAGGCGATTATCAACCGCGAAGAAATGTGGCGGATGGCGTGCGAACGCACAATGCACTTTCACGGTGGTCAGGCCGAAAGCACAACCATCTTTTCCGAACCGGATCTGGTGGAACGTCGAGTTCGCGACTACCTGCCGAAAGCCATCAGTGATATTCCATTGCGGATCGACGTGGCAAAACACTATCACCGCCCGAGTGCCCGAAAACCTGTCGGTAAGCAAAATTACTGGTACGACGCCGCGAGCGGTCTGTCGCATGAACTCGACGACGACGAACTGTTCCGCAGCCTTCCCACCAGCTTCATCATCTTCCGCATCTACAGCCGCGACCACACCCACGACCGAGACCTCAACGCCGCCCTGCAAAAAGTCGCCGGCGGTGCCGGCGGTGACACAAAGACGAATATGTAGAGGTCCTGAAGAACGCCACCGTGTTCATGTCGCCTGAGCATTCTGACTCCCGCGTGCTTCGTCCCGGAGGGACACCGGAAAATAGCCTTTCGACATACTGTTCCCACAGGCGCTGGCCAGCCATCGAATGGTCGAGATTCAGTGCGGCAATCCAATGCGTCAACGAATGGTCATTCTGCTCGTTTGACATCGTGTCCCTCCGATACCGGAACCAGACAAGGACAAATACTTAAGCCACGCCTGATGATCACACTAAATCTCTGATGCATCCAGCGATTGCAGCGGCGACTGGGGAATGCACCGTTTCCCTGATACACCTCCCACGTTCGCAGCGTTAACAGGAATTCTTTCCGGAGTCACAAGGCAACGGAAGCCCGTGTGGAATGCGCGAGTGTCTTCTTGGCCTTTTATGCGGGCACTATTGTGCCGCCACATTCCGTCGGAGCAAGTCTTTCATATCACGCACTAATGCTGATGATCGTGGCCATGATGATCGTGCTCGTGCATGTGGTGTTGGTCGTGCATGTGATCGTGGTCGTGCTCGCGAGGCGGCGGGGAGGGAGTCGCGGTGCCGGGACCAGGCGAGAATGCGGACTCCGCGGCGCGATAGATGTCGCGCAGTGGCACTCCGATCTCACGTGAAAGACGTGCGCAGTCTTCGAACTCGGGCGAGAACGACGGCTGCAGGCCGGTACGCCAGGCGCGTTTGCCTCGAACCCTGCCCCAGGGTGTCACGACTTCCACAATGTCGCGCTGCTGAATGCTGCGCTGAATCTGCAGGCGGCGGATGCCGAGCGTGCCAGTTTCGGCGAACACAATGTCTTCGCAGCGTGCGACGAGTTCGGGACGGCAGAGGACGCTCAACACGACTCCGGGACGATCTTTCTTCATCTGCACCGGGGTGACAAAGACATCCAGAGCTCCGGCAGACTGCAACCTCTCGCGTACGTGGCCGATGGATTCACCGGGCACATCGTCGAGATTTGTTTCCAGCATCACAACGTGTTCTGTGTCGGCAGAGACGGTAGCCGTGCCGATAAAGATTCTCAACACGTTCGCGCGTTCGGGAAACGTGTTCGTCCCACAGCCGCAGCCGATGGATTCGATCGTCATCGCCGGCATCGGCCCGAAACTGTCCGCCAGCGTTTTCGCGATCGCGGCACCGGTTGGCGTCGTTAGTTCGGATTCGATCGGAATATCGGCCAGGGGAATCCCCTTGAGAATCTCCGCCGTGCCGGGTGCCGGAATCGGGCAAATCCCGTGATCAATTTTGACGAACCCGCGTCCCGGCGGAATCGCGTTGCAGACGACTCGATCGATTCCCAGTACATCAAATGCGACGGCCACACCGACGATATCGACAATCGAATCGATCGCGCCGACTTCGTGGAAGTGGATTTTTTCGACCGTCGAACCGTGAACGCGGGCTTCTGCTTCGGCAACCTCCAGAAACATCTGCAGCGCCAGTTGCTTCTGCCGCGCAGTCAGGGCATTTGCCTGTTCGACGATGCGGCGGATGTCCGTAAAGTGCCGGTGAGCGTGCTGCTCGGGGTGATCGACAAGTGCATGCAGTGATCGAAAACCGCCCTTGATGACCGTTTCGACTCGCAGAACAACGTCCGGCAGATTCAGTGACGCAATCGCTTTCCGCACGATGGCCACGTCGGCCCCCGCATCAATCAATGCGGCCAGGGTCATGTCGCCGCTGAGTCCGGTTGCACATTCGAACCAGGCAATTCGCATTAGTCAACTCCCGTCCATTCGTAGGTCACTTCGCCGGTATCCGGATTGTAGAATAATTCTTCAGTTTCAGAGCTGAAATCTGCGCCGTACTCTCGCGAAAAATGCTGGCAGTGTTCCGTATTCGATATCATATTCATGCCTCGCCCGATGATGCGATTAACCGTCGGCAGATTTGCTTTGAAACGCATCGATCGGTGTCCAAAATCGCCAAAGAACGTGGATTGAGCGGAAAGGTGAATTACGTCGGGAGGCGGAGGAAATCCAAACTGCCTTTCGAACTCAATCGACGGCCTGTTCAACCAACGAAAGCCAGCGAAAACCGCGACTGCATAGAACAGTACTGAAATCGCAACCCACAATCCCGGACGTGGCACATGCGTTTGAGCCAGCGACAATCGGACACCAATCGCTACCAGGCAACCCACAGCGACAATTGCCAGAAATCCAGCAAGCAAAATGAATCCAGAATAGAACAACACGACAGAACCTCCCGCTCGGCGGTTTGTCGGTTATTCCTTCTTCACCGCACCCATGGCGCGAATGCGATCCAGGGGAGAGCCACTCGTCGGGGCTGCTGGTTTTGGGGCAGCGGGCTTGGGGGCTTCTTCCGGAGCTGTCGGTGCGGCATGACTTCGGCAGCAGGCGCAGCGGCGGCGGGCTTGCTGCTGCACGAATCTTATCGAGCGGTGAACCTCCACCGGTGGCAGGCGCATTCGTGGGCGGCGGCGGTTTCCGCCTGCAGCACGGATTTTGTCGAGTGGTGAACCACCAGCTGCCGGTGCTGCAGCGGGGGTGGCACTGGCGGCTCGGATTTTGTCGAGCGGTGAACCACCACCGGCGGCAGGTGCTGGTTTAGCAGCAGGAGCTGCCTTCGCCGCGGGCTTTTCTGCGTGAGCGGCGGCCTTCTTTGGTTGGGGGGCATCGACAACCGTAAGATAGCTCGTGTCAATATCATACCAGCCGATGTCAACGGGACCATCGAATTCGACCAGAGCGCGACAGCTCATGTTGACGGTTTTCACTTTTCCCGTCAGGTTCGCGAACCGTTTCAGTTCCGGCGCGTTGGCGGCGACAACCACCCACTTGTCCGTCAGTTCTTTTTTTAGCCGCTCCGCTCTTTCGATGGTGGACACGATTCGATGTTCCTGAGTTTGTGACTTTTACAGTAACAGCATTTCACCCGACGGCAGTATTCTGTGACAACAGCGGCACTCTTTCAAGCGGTGTTCGGGCCGTTGTTCAGGACTCTCGACCGTAGGATGCATGTGCTGGCCATCATGAATTTCTGAAGAAAGTGACCTATCTGGCCGCGGCCCCGAAGGATGCAACGTCACTCTGGGCTGTACATTTCCGGTCGAGGTGAGTGTATCCGCCATCGACGAAGATGATCTGGCCCGTCGTATGGCTCGAACACGGTGAAGCAAGGAACACCGCCATATTGGCGAGTTCCTCAATGGTGGTGAATCTTCGTCCGAGCGGGATGAGTTGTTCCATTTCGGTTTTCGCGGCGGCAGGATCCGGCATGGCTGCCAGGCATTTTTCGTAGAGCGGTGTCCAGGTTTCTGCGGGAAGCACGGCATTCACTCGAATCCCATGCGGAGCCAGGTCGACCGCCCATTCGCGGGTCAGCCCATTGATGCCGCCCTTGGAAGCCGCATACCCCGATGTCCCGCCCTGACCCGTTTCGCAGACCTTGGAGCCAATGTTGACAATCGTCCCGCGCGACTTCTTTAGGGCGTCCAGGGCTAAATGAGCCATCGCGTAGACATGAATCAGATTCCGCCGCAGCGATTCCACAAACGCATCGACTCCGGCACCGAGTCCCACGCC
>JBBJME010000317.1:0-7415 GCA_037719765.1 Planctomycetaceae bacterium | reverse complement strand
AGGAAAAGACAGCCCAGCACCGTACCGAATATTGTCCCTGCGCCACCCTGCAGAGAACACCCGCCGATCACAGAAGCTGCGATCGCGTTCAATTCATAACCTCGGGCCAGAATGTCGGGCTTCGCGGAACCGGTGTCCGCGAAGTAAACGATGCCGACCATGGATGCGACGACGGAACCCAGAACATACGCCAGCCATTTCAGTCGATCGGTTTGAATACCACTCAGCTTCGCAGCCTGCTCATTACCACCCATTGCATGCAAATGCCGACCGATGACCGTGCGACTCATCAGAAACCACACCGCCAGGGCCAGCATGATGAACACAATCGACACACTCGTCACATCCTTTAATGCGTCGCGCAGGGCGAGGTCAGGAAAGTCGATCTGCGATTTACTGTTTGTCACAGCCTGCGTTAATCCGCGACTGAAGCTGCGAAGTCCGACGAGTGTTGCCAGCGTCGCGATAAACGGAGGCAACCCGACGCATGTGATCAGCCACGCATGCAACGTCCCCACCATCGCGCCGGCCAGCAACGTTCCGACCACGGACATAATCACTGCCGATGTCGCCAGATGCCCCTCGCGAAATCCTTCCGGGTCGAGCACGATCAACAGACTGCCAAAGACTGTAGCGCTCATCGCGATCACCGAACCGCTCGACAAATCAATGCCGCCGGAAATAATGATCACCGCGCTGCCAAGTGCAAAGAATCCCAGCAGCACGGTGTTGCGAATAATGAGTTCGGCCGAGCTGCCGGGATTGTTCCAATACGTGTGGCCGGGGTCGAGCACCGTGGTGGCGACGACCACGGCCAGCCAGGCCAGAATCAGTTTGAACTCAACTGAAGACCACAATCTGCGGACAAAACCCGAAGGATTGGAATTCATGCCGATGACTGACTGTTGATGCGTTGAAGTGGATGGCGAAACATGAATCCCAAACTGCCAGGCAGTCCAGAATCAGGCCGTTTAACCCGTGATTAAGAACTTGTCAGCTTATACTCTGCCAGCCATGCCCGGAATTCCTCCAGCGTCAGGAATTCTACTCCGGAACCGAATTCTTTGAACATCTCCGGAGTCAGAGGCGATCCGGAATCGGGCACAACGACTTTCAGTCCCGTATCACGGATATTGCCGCCTGGTTCTTTCATGTTTGGAAACAGTTCAGCCATCGTGGCTTCGTCACCCTGAAGTTTTGCAAAGACATACTTCACGGAATCGTAACCCATGCCGAAGGGATTCTGCACGACCATGGCATCGATCATCCCCGTTCCCATTTGTTCGATCGCCAGTTGTTCGGCGTCGAACGTCACAATGGTAAACTTTTCACGGACATTTTTTTCTTTCACGATGTCCACGATGGCCGGTGCGTTGTACGACCAGATGCCGACAAGAACATTGAGGTTCGGGTTCTGGTCGATTGAATCCCGCACGTTGTCTCGCGCGCGGCTGCGGTCAACGTCGTCCGTGCGACGCGCCTTCTGAACGAATTTGTCACCGACAGCACTCGTGAATCCGTCCATCCGCTGATACGCATTTTGCTGACTGTCCAAGCCGACGAACTGCACATACTCACCGCCATCCGGTCGCAGATTCTTTGCAGCCGTTCCGAGAACCTTGCCCCCTTTGATGTTGTCCGTGCCGACATAGAACTCACGCACGCTTTGAAACTTCTCGTCAAAATCGCTGTCAAATGTTCCGATGATCAAGCCTTTGTCTTTCAGCTTTTTCAGCTCACCCACGACGGCCGGATTCGTTGCCGAAGTCGGTGAGATAATCACGGCGGCAATGTCGTCCTGCGTTCCATACTGACGCAGTTTTTCGATCTGGCCTTCGTCCGTCCCGTTGTTCGTGTCCATGCTGGCCGTGAAGCCGGCTTCCTTCAGCTTCAGATCTTCAGCAGCCTTGTCGATCCCCGCGCGGGCGGCATCCCAAAATGGCGAATCTGTATTGTTCAGAAGAATGATTCGCCGCATTCCGGATGGCGTCGAGGCTGCCCCGCTTTCTGCACCGGTGCTTTTACGGGCAGAGCCCGTCGAATCACTGCTCTCCGTACATCCCAGAAGAAACAAAAAGCTAAGTCCAGCAAGCCAGGCGAGTTGCGGATGTCGATGAATCATCACGGGAACCTTTTTATACAAGATGGGTTTGCATTTGCTGCGTCACAGCGATGAGACCAGCGTGATGCCGCGATTCTATCGGTGTCAAATCCCGCCTACAAGCGGCGCGGGTTCCGGATCGAGGCACCTGTTTGTGACCGGCATGGCGGCTGCTACACTGCATCGGCTGAAGAATCGTCCGGACTGACCCTTCAGCGCAAACAGAATATCCGATTCTCCTGCTGCGTTTTCACATGTCGTCATCCAATCCTGTCACCCGTATTGCCTTACCGACTTCCATTCGAGGATTGCTGCGTCGCGTCCGGTTGCGGCTGCGACGGGATGCAATGGCCTCAGGATTGTTGTTTGTGGTTTGCTGTGCGGCCCTCGTGTTCTGGACGACGACCACTTTGGATGCTGGCTGGTTTCAACTGCAAAAGCTGGAACTTCCCGTCGGACTGCGTGCGATTCTGCTGGCCGTGTTATTGCCATGCGGATTGCTGTTGCTGGCGAGACGCGTCATTTTCCCTCTCGTCCGACGTCTGCGGGATTCAGACATCGCGCTGCTTGTGGAACGACGATTTCCGCAATTTCAGGATCGCCTGATTACGTCTGTCGAATCGTCGCACGGTATTCTCGACGAAGGACCGCTGGTCAAGCCTATGCTCGAACGGTCGATGGGGGAAGCTGAGACACTCGCCGGCAATGCGGCAGCGGCGTATTTCTTTGATACTTCCTGTCTTAAACGACTCGGATTGATGTCCGGTGGCTTGATGTTGTCAGTGGCGTGCGTTGGCATCGTGAGTCCACAAAGTCTGACACGCTGGTGGAGTGCGTTCGTTCGGTGCGACGAAATCTATCATCAGCGAACGTCGGATCTTGTCCTGCATGCGGTGTCTCAACCGGGCGACCGACGCATCGCGTTTCAGACGATCAATGATCAAATGACATATCGACATCCGCGCGGAGCGGATCTGGAACTGGAAATGTCGGTTCCGGATGGCGGACCACGGGCAGGGCAATTGTGGGTTGTTCCGGATCGAGTGCGAGTCGATGTGATTCGGGTCGATGGATCTCGAAGTCGTACATATGTCTCCGCGTTGTCTGAACGCACGTTTCGATTCGTTGTGACGCGGCCGCAGGAACCCGTGGAAATTGAATTGCTCGCCGGCGACTATCGCACGCGGGTTCCCTACCGGATCGAAGTCGTGAACCCTCCGGGGATTGATGCCGTGCAGCTGTTGTGTACGTATCCGGAATACACAGGATGGAATCAGCTTCGGGAACGTATATTGACAATCACGGGCAGCGACGTCCAGTTGCCGATCGGGACATCGTTTGAGCTGGTTGCGACCAGCAGCAAGCCGCTGCAGGCCGTGCGGATTGTTTCTGATCAGTTTGAATTGTCGGGGGATCGTGACTCGTCGCGATTGCTGTTCCGGGACGCCCAAACGCCGGCGAATTCAGGCAGCGGACCGTTGCTTTCCGGCGACGGACGCACGATCACGGCACGCATGATGATTGTTCCGCCCGATCTGACGACGACCGCCGGTGATCCGGCAGAGCGCACCGCAACAGCGACGATCGCCACTGACAATTCCATCCTGCAGATCCCATCCAGCGCGAATTTGAGGTTCTTTCTGCATGACGACGATGATGTGATGTCAGCGAGTCCCGAAACTCTTCGCGTCCAGGGAATTCCGGACGCTCCACCGATCGTGGTCGCTCAGATGAAAGGCGTCGGAAACGCGGTCACGCGAATGGCCCGCATTCCTGTGGCAGGCCGTATCCGCGATGATTATGGACTGAGGTCCGCAGGATTCGAATTTCTGGTGGATGACGAATCCACATGGCGACCGCGACCTTTTCGTCAGGTGCCAGCCACAAATGCGACCGATTTCGCCTTGCAGCGAAGTGAAGATGAACCATTCGAGATTTTCGACCTGCAGCCGCTGGAACTCTCTGAAGGCCAGACTTTGACATTGTCAGTCGTTGCGGCAGATGACAATCGCATGCCGAAATCGGCCGTGACACGCAGTGAACCGCTGCCGTTTCGCATTGTGAGCAATGAAGAACTGTTGTCGCTGCTGTATACTCGCGAAATTGCCTTGCGAAACCGGTTCGAAGAAATTATCGCCCAGTTTGAAGAAGTACGGGACGACCTGCAGTTTCATTCTGATGTCGCGCGGCGTGTGGATGCGGCGGGCACGTCGGCGGCTCTGGAAGATCGTGCAAGTCTGAATACGTCCTCGACTCGCAGCGGAAACAACCTGCGCCGGCAGACCAATGAACTCAATTCCATCGTGGAAGGCTTCGAGGAAATTGTGCAGCAGTTGGAGAACAATGCCATTCCGCCGCAGCAGCAAGCAGAGGACATGCGAGCCTTAATCGTCCTCCCACTGCAGAACGTATCAGGCGAAATGATGCCGATCGCAGATCGAGCGGTGAGTGCTTTTCGTGTGGCGGCGATGGAGTCACAGCCCACAGAAACGCTGGTAAATCGTTCCAGTGAAAAGGTTTCGGACGTTATTACGTCAATGAAAATGATTCTGGAGAACGTCCGGGATATGGCCGAATTCCACGAATTGCTGAAGGAAGGAAAGGCCATCAACGATAAACTTGAGGAGTTGATGCAGAAGATGAAGGATCTTCAGAAGCGAGAACTGCTGGAGAAACTAAAAGGGATTTGATCTGACCAGGTTTCGCCTGTGGACACACATGGTCCGCAGGCGTTGCCCAGAATCTCAGAATGGGAATGCCGAAATGATGAGACCGTTTGGACTGGCTTTGAACTTCATCGCGATGTTTGTGCTGCTTCGAACGACAGTGGCGCAGGACGCGAGGCCGATTACTGAGGCACCTGCGACACCGCCAGCTGTTTCCGGCGAAAACGTCACGCCAAAATCGCTGCGGGATGATCAACTTGCCGTGAGCGGGCGTTATTCCCGGTTCGAACGCATGTTAACTCAGATGGCCGACATTCTGGGACGTCAGGACCCTGAACGAGCCGACTTATTGCGCAGGGCGATTGGCAGGGGACGAGAAGGTCGCATCAAGGAAGAGATTGAAAACGTCGTTGCGCTGATTGAATCCGGCGAAATCGGGAATGCGTCGGAGAAGCAGGCGGAAGTCATTGAAAGTCTGCAGGCTTTACTGCAGCTGCTGCAGAGTGAAGACCGTCGCAGCGCAGTGGAACGCGAACGCGATCGTCTGAACGGGCTGCTCAAGGACGTGCGCGGTGTGCTGGCCGAACAGCGATCCGCCCGGGCCGCAACTCAGAATTCTCCCGCGCCATCCAGTGCCGCTCCGGGACAGCAGAAAGCCATCAGCGAAACCGACAAACTGCTTGAATCCATGCGTGAACATGATGATCAGGAATCGAAGGACGGCAAGGACAGTCAGGGCGAAGGTAAAGACGGAGACGACAAAGACAAGGGCGCCAAAGCGAGCGAACCGCAAGACGGCGATCCGAAAGAGGGCAAGCCAAAAGACGGCGCACCGGATTCGGAGGACGAGGATCCCAAAGACAATGAATCGGAGAAAGGCGACCCAAAGCAATCGGCGAAGCCACCGGAAGGATCGTCTGAAAAGGGAAAGCCGTCGCCGTCAGACGAGAAGTCTGAAAGTGAAGGAAAACCGGGCGATCAGAAATCCGGCGGCAAACAGTCGGGCCAGCAGAAGGCTGACAAGAACAAGCAGACTCCGGGTCGTGAGCAGCTGGAAAAAGCCCGCGAGGAAATGGAACGCGCGCTTGAGGAATTGAAGGAACAGAATCGCGAAGAAGCCCTTAAGAATGAAGACAGCGCGATCGAAGAACTGCATGAAGCGGCGGAAAAACTCGAAGCGATGCTGCGTCAGCTGCGTGAAGAAGAAAAGGAAATGATGCTGGCGTCACTGGAAGCCCGGTTCCAGCGCATGCTGCAGGCGGAAACGGCGATCCATGAAGGCACGGTTGCTGTCGCTGTCACACCGCAGAAGGACTGGCTGGATCTGAACTATGGTCGTTGCCGCGAGCTGTCTCAGCAGCAGTCGGAGCTGACTCAGGAGTGTGCCCAAACCGTCAATCTGCTGCGGGAAGAGGGAACATCGGTCGCCATCGTCATTGCGGTGGAAGATATCGAAGCGGATATGAATTCCGTTAGTGGCTGGATGCAGGAATACAAAGTCGGTGAACTGACGCAGTCAGTTCAAAAGGACATTCTGGAATCTCTAAAGCAACTGATTGAGACGACGCAAAAAGAGATGCAGCAGATGAAGGAACAGCAGAAGCAGCAACAGCAACAAACCGATCCAAGTCAGGAAAAGCCAGGACTGGTGGAACTGATGGCCGAAATTCGCGTGCTTCGATCACTGCAATTGCAGGTGAATCGTCGGACAAAACAGGTCGATGGGCTGTTGCAGTCAGCGACGACCGATGACCTTCCTGCGTTGCGAAAACAGCTGCACGATCTGGCCATCCGCCAGAACCGGCTGATCGAATCGGCGAAGGAACTGGCGAAACAGGCCAGGTAATGCGGGACGGGCATCGAGTAGGATGGACATTCATGTCCGTCAGATGGCTAAAAACACTCGCGAATCGAAAAAAATCCTCTACTTCAGGAAGCTCTTGCCATGGGGTGTTTTCTGGTGAAGACTCGGACATGAATGCCCAGGTACAACGATCTCACTCGACTCAGCGAGTCAAGCGACCGAAATCGCGCCAACCCAAGGAATCCTGAATTCCCGTTGTGGCCCTTTTGTGCTTTGCCGGTAAACTGTGGGCCTCACAACGTCGGATTTCAGCAATCAGCCTGTCCTTCGACCATCCTTTTCGTTCAAAAGTATCCGATCCATGACATCACTCCCAATAATTGAACTGCCCGAATCACGTCCATTGCCTCAGGGTTATTCAGGCGAACCGAGCCAGTCCAAAGGAACTTACGCCTTCGTGAGTCTGGGTTGCCCGAAGAATCTTGTCGATAGTGAAAAGATGCTGGGATCACTGTCTCTGGACGGCTATTCGCTGGTGTCGGACCCCGATGGCGCGGACTTTGTGATCGTCAACACATGTGGTTTTATTGAAAGTTCCCGGCAGGAATCGCGATCTGTGATTCAGGAAATGCTGGACCTCAAGAAGGAAGGCAGGACGAAAGGTGTTATCGTGGCCGGATGCCTGCCTCAGCGCCTGGAAGCTGACGGCGGTCTGCTGAAGGAAATGCCGGAGATTGATCATGTCGTTGGTGTTTTTGGACGGGATGAAATCACAAAAGTGGCCGATCGCCTTGTTGGCGGAAATCGGGAGCAGCGGGAACTCTTTCGCCCCGCCCCGATCAAG
>JBBJME010000106.1:0-22690 GCA_037719765.1 Planctomycetaceae bacterium | reverse complement strand
TCCTTTCCGGCAGAAAGGACCTACATGAAATCGCCGAAACGCAGCCTCCTGCAAATCAACCGTGATCGCAAATCCGCTCCAAAAGCACAAAACCGGATGACCAAAGTTCACTTCAGTCAGCCGGTTTTAAGTTTTTAGTGCTGGTGTCGTTTGCTGCACGATCAGGTTCCTTCTGAGCGGTGTGATGGATCAAACCAATCGACCGCTGAACCATCGTGGTCCAGACTTGCCGATCGAAACAGGTCAGCGTGTCTCAACGAATGCTGGTCGTTGAGTGACCTGGATCCATAATGTTGCTCAGTGATGAACTTCGTCCGGCGGATGGCGCTCGTGTCTTGCAGGTGCTGGACGATCTGGCCATGTCCTTCAGTGTCTGGCTGCGAGCGACTCGCGCGGCTTCTGTCAGAACTTCGTCCCCATTCACCACTCCGTCGCGGTCGTTGATTTCGACATCCGGCTTAACACCTTCACCAGCCATCTTTCGTCCGTTTGGTGAATAGAACAGAGCTGTTGTCAGTCGCAGGTCACCTCCGATGGCACTCAGCGGGAAGTGCGTCTGCACAGAGCCCTTGCCGTAGCTTTGAGTTCCCACCACAACGCCTCGTCCGTTTTCCTGAATCGCTGCTGCGAAGATTTCACTCGCAGAAGCACTGTCACCATCAACCAGCACCACCAACGGCACGCTCCAGGTCTTGTTGTAGGTAGCTCGTTCCACCATGTTGTCAGCACTCAGGCGTCCTTTTGTGGTGACGATTGTGCCACAGGCCAGGAAGCGGTCACTGATTTCTACACAGGTCGTCAACAGGCCACCGGGGTTGCCTCGCAAGTCGAGGACCAGTGACTTCATCCCTTGACTGTAAAGTTCATTCAGAGCCTGATCCACTTCTGCGGTTGAGTTCTGTGAAAAGCGGCTCAGACTGAAATAACCCACATCTGTGCCGGACAGCAGCTTCGTATCGTTCACGGTCCAGACCCGGACGGAACGGCGTGACAGAGCAAAATCACGTTCTCCTTTTCCGTCGCGGTAGATTCGCATGCTCATCTGACTGCCGCTGGTTCCCTTCATCAGGTCCACACTGCTGGCCATTTTCAGGCCGCCAATGTTCTTGCCGTTGATACTCAGGATGATGTCGCCGGATTCAACACCGGCTTCTGCAGCCGGTCCGCCTCGCAGCGGCTTCACGACAATCAGACCTTCAGCATGTTCACGAACCTCGACACCGATCCCCACGATGTTTTCTTCCAGAGCCGCGCTCTTCACGTTCGTCAGTTCCGCACCGTTGCGAGAGCCTGGGTCCGCTGGTTCCAGACCAGAGAACTTGTCGAGCGTGTCGATGCTGGCGTTGGCAAATTCAAACGCAACGACATTTGGTGTCAGGCCCTGGACAGACTGAGCTGACTGCATCACCGTGTTCAGAACCGTGCGGGCGCCCGTGTAATTCTGCACTTGTCCATTGCCAGCCACGCGGCTGAGTGTATTACGGAAACCGTCTGTGCTGAATGAGTCCGCTGAAATTCCCAGTCCGTTCATGAATGCCTGATTGTCCAGAGCGATCGTCAGATTTCGCAGAGCTCGCCGAACTCGCAGATCGTAGCTGGTCGGTTCCAGAGAGCGTTCGTCAATCTTCCGGGACACTTCGGCGAACAACTGCACAGCCTGAGTGCTGCTCATCGCTCGGATGGCTCGTACAGTCACCGGGTTCTGATAGCGGTATGTGAGCAGGTTGTTGATGGCGTCACTCTCTTCGTCCATCTGACTCTGTGGCGGCTGAGCAGGCACAAAGGGATCGCGGCCGTTCGAAGGAGCGTAGCGGTCAACAGGCGCGTTTCGATCAACAGGTGCAAATCGCTCGACCGGAGCGTATCGATCTACTGGAGTATACCGGTCATAGCCACTGTTTGAGTCGTCACCGAACGGATCGGCAGGCTGCTGAGTCACACGATCCCTGCGTCCGGAGTTGAGTCGATCCTGACCACGATCATCAACGCGGTTATTGCCGGCAGGAGCGTAGTTGTCCAGAGGCACACGGTAGCGAACCTGTTCGTCGTTTCGTGAACTCAGGTTTCGGTTGTCAGTGCCGTAGTCGAATTGACTGTTTCCAGCAAGACGGCTGAAGGAATCCACCGGAGCGGCTGATGTATTTGAACGACGGCTCAGCGTTGACCAGCTGGCTGGCAGTTCCGGAAAATCGTTGGCACCGGAACCGGATGCGGGTCGGAATGCAGGTGACGGCGTGTCATAGCGATCGTTTGAGTTCCCATAAGCGGACTCATAGTTGTTTGAGCGTGACCAGACAGAACCGTATCCGGGCTGCGATGCGTTGCACTGACCATTGCGGCAGTTGCTGACTGGCGAGGATTGAGCGAATGCGACACTGCCTGCCATCGTCAGAAGGGCCAGAGTCAGTGTGAAGGTCTTGAGAGTTTTCATGGCTTTGTTCTCCTTTGAGGAGTTTCTTACTCCTCGTTTGAATCCATTCGTATTTTGAAAATCTTGTCTTGGAAGGTTGAGTTCATTAAGTTGGTTTTTGTGCCTGGTTGTTGCCCGCCGACGAGCCTAGGCCACATGCGGATACTGATCAGACACGACCCGCATGGTGGGGCCAAAGTTGGAAGGGATGGCAGGAATCGGATGTTTCTCTTCGATCAGTTCGCCTCGCATGACGCGAATGTGAGCTGGCGCTTCGATTCCGATCTTCACACTCCCCGTTCCCGTCTTAATCACTTTGATGACAATGTCATCGCCAATTCGGATGGTTTCTGCCGCTTTGCGTGTGAGTACGAGCATAACTAAGTACCTCATGTAAATTTTTGCTTCTCAGAAATCGTTTCTGTCGACATCGAGCAGAAACTGTTGTTGTCATGTTGAATAGTACATAGCGAGAAGTGTGCCAAATGTGATTTACTTTTTTCCAATCCTAATAACTAGTCATAACTCATTTACAGATAACACTTTATATAATATATTGCATTGCGCAGAAACTGCCGGTTAACAACCCATGGTAAACTGGTGATGGCAATGATTGCAAAACAGTGGCGGCAAGCATCAAGGATTATTGTCATATCGACAAAATGCGTTATTGGATCGAATACGACTCAAGTTTCATTGTCTCGGATACGACACAACAGCGTCATGCAGTTCAGATCTCGTCGGGTCCGATAGTGGCATTGGTAAGGGGGTGGCTCGTGCCAAGCCGTGCAATTCTGCAGCTGTCGTAGCCTCTGCAGGAGCCTCGCCCTCCCAGGAATTGCCGTCGATTGCGTTCTCACAGAAATCCACGACCTCTCCCTCTCGTATTGGAGAGACTCGCCGTGATTGGAATCCCGATTTTATCTGCGTACAATCCGCCCACTGTCGCCGGATGGCGAACTTATTGAATTACACACTTGCTGGAGTCACCTGAATGCTGCGTCGCAATTTTATTACACTTGCCACAGTCTGCCTGTTATTCGCACCGGCTTTCGCGGATGAAAAGCCCGGTGAATGGAACGAGCTCTTTGACGGAAAGACCTTCAAAGGCTGGAAGCTGAACGAGAACAAGGAGTCGTGGTCCATTGAAGACGGGACTCTCGTCTGTCATGGCGAACGCAGCCATCTGTTTTATGTGGGTAATGACAGGCCTTTCAAAAACTTTGAATTCGAATGCGAGTGCATGACGACTCCGGGCAGCAATGCCGGGATTTACTTCCATACAAAGTTCCAGGACACCGGCTGGCCACGCTTTGGTCAGGAAGTTCAGGTCAACGTCTCCCACAGCGACCCCAAAAAATCTGGCAGTCTGTACGGTGTGGTTGATGTCGCAAACCCGCCGCTTAAAGACGATGAATGGTATAAGACGTACATCAAGGTCGAAGGCAAGCATGTCATCATTAAAGTCAACGACACCGTGACGGTTGACTACACCGAACCGGACGACAAAGAAGCGTTCTCCGCTGACTTTGAACGCCGCATCGGCGAAGGCACATTTGCTCTGCAGGCGCATGATCCAAAAAGCAAAGTCTATTTCCGCAACCTGAAGGTTCGCCGCCTGCCGTAGTTGTCTGAGTGATCAGGTTGTCTCACGCAGGACGGATCCTGAGTCCGTCCTGCACTGATTTTGGGAGTGCTGTCGGTGCCCGTGTTGATGGAACTCAGTCGTGTGATTGTGTCTGATCTGAATGATCAGCAGGCAATGTATCTGCGTGAAGTTGGCGGAACGCGGACGTTTCCGATCCTGATTGGCCAGTTCGAAGCGCAGGCGATCAATCGACAGTTGCTGGAGGAAGAACCATTCCGCCCGATGACTCATACTTTGCTCAAAAACGTCGTTGCGGCGCTGGGCGGAGTGATCGAAGAAGTCATGATTTCGGAGATGAAAGAGCACACGTATTTCGCAGTGCTCAAAATTCGTGTCGGTGTGACAGTGCATGACATCGATTGTCGGCCCAGTGACGCGATTGCGATGGCCGTACATTATTCACCGACGCTGCCAATTTATGTTGCCGAGCAAGTGCTGAACGAAGTGGGTTGAATCGCAGAGTATGGAACAGGAAAACTCGCATGTCGAAGAATCGGGGGCCTTTCTTTCGCTTTCGAAGCCACCTGATTGGAATTCGATGTTCCCTGAGGCGATACAACCATGGATGTGCTTTGATATCGGCCGTCATGCTGACGGCGATTGCAGCAACGTCAGTTTCCGCACAGCCGATCCGTGATGCCCCGGGTTTCTGGGGGCTGCGACCGGGGAACGAAATCACAGTGCTGGTGGTCAGTTCGCGCGTACGGACATTGCCGTCGATGGTCAGCCTGAAATCACTCGGGAGTCAACGGAATCGCTCCAGATCCAGTATCGTGTCGTGGCCATCGAGCGATCGGGTGACGTCATCGTCAAAGCGATCGTGCGAAAAATGGATCGCCAGCCGCCGTCGGCAATTCTGACTCGACTGACCGGTGCGGCATTTTCGCTCGCAATTCATCCGGATGGCAGTGTCAGCACGCTCACCTCGGAAGGTCGCGACGCGCTGGTGACGCACCTGTCCAATGGAGATCCGGAAAGCGCTCAGATTCTGAAGAAATGTCTGACGGATGAAACGATCGGGTCCTGGTTCAGCGTGCCTTTCTGGATGATTCGGCCCGTGGAGGGTGACGATCCGCAGGACACATGGGTGCGCAGCCATGACGTATCGCTGGGAACACTCGGATCCTTAAAGTTGGATCTGAATTTCCGCCCGAGTGACGTTCAGGACAGCATGGCGAATGTGGTGATCGTCGGTGACGCACATTTTCGACCGTTGGTCCTTCCCGACACCGTGGCTGCTGCGCTGCCGTTTCTGTCGAACGCCAGCGTCGAGATTGACGAAGTCTCGGGCACAGGTCGCCACTATGTGGCTTCGCCGGATGCGGACGAACCGCCAGGGGCACGACCGGAATTTGAAACGGTGAAATGGACACTGCGACTCCACGGCGATGCGCAGTTGCCATTGGCAAAACTGGCGAAAACCGAGGCCATACCCAATTCGGACACCGACAAGGCGGCCGAACAGGACGGGTCGCACAAGACGGGCACAGTCACTTTCAGACAAACGCAACACCATATCTGGACGCTGCAGAGCTCTTCGATCGGAATGCCTGGCATGTTCGAAAACGATCGCCTGTCAGTACCAATACCAGTGCAGTAGGCGTGCGACATAAGTGATCAGAAGACAGCTGCATGTTTCGTCGCTAAACTGTCGGACCCCGTCCAATCCATTCCCGGGACAAAACCTCGATCCTCCTGAGAAACCCTGCGATGATGTCAACCGGCTTCAGAGTCCAAACGCCACTTGCTGCAAACGCTTTTCGCGCTCCGCTTTCAGTCGTCGATCCGCGTCGGACACGAGTTTGCCCGAGCTGTTTTCGAGTGTTTGTCATCGTGCTGGCACTGGTCGGCGTCAGTACTGGCACCGTCGCTGGATCCGATCGATTGAACTGGCCCACGCGATCAGGGCCGGCATTCGACGGTCATGTCGCGGAGGCTGACGCTCAGGGACTGCCGACAGAATGGTCAGAAGAGCCAGCGTCGAACATCGCATGGAATCTGGAACTGGAAGGACTTGGTCATTCCTCGCCTGTGATCGGGCATGGACGGATCTGGTTGACGTCGGCGACGAAGGACGGAAAGCAACAGTTTGTGGACTGCATTGAGCAGTCGACCGGAAAAATCCTGCATCACACATTGCTGTTTGAAAATCCGGAACCGGAATCACTCGGGAACGAAGTGAACACGTATGCATCCCCATCGTGTGTCCTGGAAGATGATGCCTTGTATGTGCATTTCGGAACATACGGCACCGCACGGCTGAACCCTGAAACGATGGAAGTCGTCTGGCAGCGGCGTGACATCAATTGCCGGCACTTTCGAGGTCCGGGTTCGTCACCAGTGGTCTGGAAAGACATTCTGATTCTGACGTTCGACGGCATCGATACACAGTTCCTGACGGCTTTGAACAAGCACACAGGCGAATCACTCTGGCGCACGAATCGGACGACAGACTACGGCGATCTGGATGAAAACGGCAAGGCAACCCGGGATGGCGATCTTCGGAAAGCCTACAGCACTCCGAATGTGATCGAAATCAACGGGAAGGCCCAGGTGGTCTCAGTCGGTTCGCGCGCTGCGTTCTCATATGACGTTCAGACCGGTAAAGAGCTATGGATCATTCGCCACGACGATTTCAATGCCTCCTCCCCGCCGATGTTCTTTGAAAATCATGCGATCATCAACACCGGCTCGCGCGGTTCGAATCTTCTCAGCGTGCGTCTGGATGATTCCACGCGCGGGGATGTAACTGAATCCCACGTCGTCTGGAACCGCGATAAAGGCAATTCGGACCTGAGTGCCCCGGTGCTGATCGGTGAGCGCATCTTCAGCATCCTGAACAACGGCGTCATCACCTGTGTGAATGCCAGGACCGGAGAAGAAGTCTGGAAAGACCGTGTCGAAGGCACGTTTACTTCGTCGCCGATCACCGCCAACGGCATGATTTACTTCTGCAATGAAGCTGGCGATTGCTGCGTTGTGAAAGCCGCCGACACCTATGAGCTGGTGGCGAAGAATCATCTGGCTGACGGCATGAGAGCAACACCTTCGGCCGCGGACGGACATTTATTCTTTCGTACGTTTAACTATCTCTATGCGATCGAGAAATGAGGCATTCCATGAAACTTTCCTGCCGTGTTCTGTATGTCATCCTGTTCAGCGTTTGCGGTTTCCACCTCGCCAGCGCAGCAGAAGGCGATTATCCAAAGGGCGAATGGGTGTCGTTGTTCAACGGCAAGGATCTGACCGGGTGGACACCGAAGATTCGATACTATGAGTGCGGCGACAACAATGGCGACACGTTTCGCGTCCGCGACGGATTGCTGCAGGTTCGTTACGACGGTGGCGGGTACGAGAAATTCGGTGAAAAATTCGGGCATCTGTTCTACAAGGACAGTTTTTCAAACTACCGTTTTCGCGTCGAGTATCGATTTGTCGGCGAGCAATGTGCTGAAGGTCCTGGTTGGGCCACTCGCAACAGCGGCGTGATGGTTCACGGCCAGGATCCAAAGACGATGGCGAAGGATCAGGACTTTCCTGTTTCGATTGAAGTCCAGTTGCTGGGCGGTAACGGCAAAGACAAACGCACGACATCCAATCTCTGCACGCCAGGCACCAACGTCGTGATGAATGGCGAACTGAAACTGCAGCACTGCATCAATTCGACGTCAAAAACATATCACGGCGAACAATGGGTCACCGCCGAGATCGAAGTTCACAACAACGAAGTTCGAGTTTGGCATAGCGTCCTTGGTTGATCTCAGCTGGGCGGCTGGTCAAGTGATGAGGTTGGCTGAGGCGGGAATCGCTTTGGCTTTGGAATTATCAGGGCGGCGGAGTCAGCCGGCAAGCGTGAGGAAATAGGTCAACTGGCGAAACAGATTTTTTGTGGCCTGTTCGTTTCCGAAGCACTCCGCATTTTTTTCTTCGAACGACAGGCGACGCAGCGTCGTCAGCATATCTCCAAAGGATGGCCACTTCTTCTGCGGATACCAGGGCCGATGAGGGAATTCGACATGCTGATGGCCTTCCTGGTGGAACCACACCACGATCAGGCTGTACATCACACCCGCCATCGGAGCCGTTCGCAGCACCGCCAGTTCTTTCCAGTTCGCCGCATCTGCAAACCCCATCAGTTGTTTCAGATTTTCAAATGTCACTTCGATCGACCACCTCGAAGCGTACGTACACAAAATGAATTGGAGCGACCAGTTCGTATTCGAACAGAAGAAGACTTGACGACCTCGCTTCCCTTCCAGATCTTCCACGACAATCATCGACATCAGACGATTCTTGCCAACGCCGTAGAACAACGCCTCCTGCCGTTTCCATCGGAGTGTGGTATGAAGACCGTACTGATCGATTGTCAGGGTCGTCCACGGGCAGCGAGGATCGTCTGCCCATTCCGCAATCGAAGGCAGACGTTCGCCCTTTTTGCGACGTCGTCCGCGACCGCCTGTCGGTTGAGGTGCTCGTTCATACAACGCGGCCTTCAGAGTCGCGCGGCTGATGATGTCGATGTTGCCGGGCAGCTTGCCGACGACGCTGTGTCCGCCGTACAAACTGTCGGCCACTACCACAAAGTTTCGGTCACGAAACCACGCAGAAACCAGCAAAATCAGCTCGACAGCGAGTTGCGGGCGAGTCTTGTGGCCCACAGGCGCAGTACTCGCCTTACCCTTTCCGGAGGAGCCACGTTTGTCTTTCTTTTTCCCTTTCGTATTTCCCTGTTTGTTGATGTACAGGCGAAACCCGATCGGCAACGCAAACACAATGGGCGGAGCCCACTTCAGCCCGGTGATGACAACCGTGAGCATGACCCAGTCGTGTCCCCAGCTGACGAGCTTCATGCCTCGACTGGAGATCAGCGGGTCGTGATGCATGCCGACTCCGAACAGTCCCAATCCCCGCTTGCGACACAGCGTGTCATCGATTGCCAGAACGATCACGGCATCCAGCGGCACAAGCGTGTTGACCACAAGCCTGGCGACGACCCGACAAACCGCATCAAGGCTCCATTTGTAGCGATTGAAGAATCGATAAAACCTCGACCAGTCCCCGTCCCGCGTGGAATCGCTGGAGACAATCAGATCGGAAATATACCGATGCCGATGCGACAACACCCAGCCCGTCATCAACGTCTGCCACAACGGAAAACAGGCAGGAGAAAATACCGGAGAGAACGCTTCGAACAAAACTCGAAAACTGCTACAAAGCTCCATGACCGACATCCTTGTCATGTATACGGATTCAATACACCCGTACTCTGACATTGATGTCGGTCTTTGTAATCAACAATCCCAAAAACTCATCCAACTGTGCCAAACTCGAACGAAGTCATCCGTCATCTGCTGGATGGCGAAGTCGTCCTGGAATACAACATGCCACAGCTTGATGAACGCGACGAATCTGCAAAGAAGCTGATCAAAGACGGCAATCTCATGCTCACCGGCGGAACAATCTCACTGCAGTCCGAAAGCCATCCGATCGACTTCCGCAAGGTTGAGATCATGGTACTGGAGGAGTAGAAACCGAAACAGATTTCTGAGCTTAAATCGGCCGAGACTCATGGGCGTGCCACGATTGCGGTACTGAGAATCAATGAACCCGAAGCGATCGAGACGCGTCGCATGTTGATGGTTTCAGGTTATCGATTTGATTGTCGATAATCAGCTCAGCAACCTTCAACTCCAACCACTATGGACCAGGGACTGGAGGGACGAAAGCATCCTGTCTGACATGAGAAGTTTCGCGTACGCTACACCTCCTCAATGCGCTGCGCGCGGTAGATGCTGGAATGACCGCTCAGGAACCAGGACAGGAAGCATGCGATTGCGGCGTAGACGACGAAGCCGGAACTCAGCAGTGAACTGTTTCCGTGCGCAAACAGTTCAATGGCCATAATCGTGCAGGCGAGCGGTGTGTTTGTGGCTCCGGCGAAGACCGCCACGAATCCCAACGCCGCCATCAGGTCCACTGGTGCGCTCAGCAGGTGGCCCAATGCATTTCCTGAGGCCGCTCCGATAAAGAACAGTGGAGTCACTTCGCCGCCTTTGAATCCACTGCCGACAGTGACGGCGGTGAAGAGCAGTCTCCACCACCAGCTGAACATCGCCGCGCCGCCGATCAGAAAGCAGGACTGAATCGTCACTGCGTCAGGTGTGGCGGGATTCGCATTGACTCCCAGCCCCAGATAGTCCCGATCACCCAGGGCAAGTGTCAGCAGAATGATCACGATGCCACCGACCGCCGGACGCAGCCATGGAATCGCAATCGTGCGTTTGAAAGCCCACGAGATGCCGTGTGTCAGTTGTGCGAACAGCACGCTCGTTAGACCGAAACAGACGGCCGCAATCGCGACCTTGCCCGTGAGTTTCCAGTCGAGCCTCATACCGGATGCCGTCTCGGACACACTCGCAGCCCATGCAATCTGATACTGCGTGTGACCAACTCCCCAGGCCGTGTTGACCTGATCGCCGACGACACTGGCAATCAAACACGGTATCAGGGCGGTGTAACTCATACGGCCGATTGCCAGAACTTCGATGGCAAAAATGGCTCCCGTCAGAGGCGTTCCGAAGACGGCTCCAAAGCCCGCTGCGATGCCGGATGTGAGCAGGATCCGCGTGTCCACTTCATTCAGTTTCAGCCAGCGCCCGATTGTCGCGACAAGACTGCCGCCCATCTGCACGGCTGTTCCTTCGCGGCCTGCGGAGCCGCCGAACAGATGCGTGATGAGCGTCCCGAGGAGAACCAGCGGAGCCATCCGCGTCGGGACGCCGCCACCGGGTTCATGGATCTGTTCCATGATGAGATTGTTGCCGGCCTCCGCGGTTTGCCCGAACCGATGGTAGAGAGATCCGGACGCCAGCCCTGCCAGCGGAAGGAGGTACAGTAACCACGGATTCTGCCAGTGAAGTTCGGTCACGCGATCCAGTGACCACAGAAACAACGCCACGGCGGAACCAACCACTGCCGCCGAAGGCACACTGATCGCCAGCCACTTGAGCACGAACACGCTCAGGGACACGTGTTCGCGAAAATCCCAGCGGAATGTCATGTTCGGTGTGCTACCCTACCTGAGTACTGGTGGCCAGGACCATGCCGCATCCGGGGGAATCTCAGTTGGCGGAGCGACTGAACTACGTTGTGCAGGACTTTGATCTGAATATCCTATAGGATCAGACCCCTGTTCTGAAGAGCAATGGCATCAGGAGAACTCCATGCACAAATTGTTTCGCACGATCATCGGTACCGCCGCCATCCTGTCCATGAATTCCGGATTCGCAATTGCTTGCGACGCCGGAAAGCCGAATGTCCTGTTTATTGCAGTGGACGATTTGAATCACTGGGTAGGACATCTGGGGCGAAATCCTCAGACGAAGACACCCAACATCGATCGGCTCGCCAAAATGGGAGTCACGTTTACCAATGCGCACTGTGCCGCACCAGTCTGCAATCCTTCGCGCGCGGCGTTGCTGTCCGGAATGCGGCCAGGTACGACCGGGATCTACGACAACGGCCAGCCGTTTGCACTCGCTGTCAATGCAGAGCAGTCGCTGGTGACGCAGTTCCGCAAGGCCGGATACGACACACTCGGTATGGGGAAACTCTGGCACGGCGGCCTGGGGTTTCCGGAACAATGGACGGGAACCGGCGGGCGTGAGCGAAACGAAAACCACGGTGCCGCGATCCTGGAAGACCGCAGCATTGGCGGAATCAAGTTCGGTGTTTTGAATGCGGGCGACGAAGCCGTTTCTGATACTCAGATCGCGGACTATGTGATTTCGGAACTCGGCAAGTCACATGACAGGCCGTTTTTCCTGACGGCCGGTTTTCATAAGCCACATATGCCGTGGAATGTGCCGAAGAAGTATTTCGACATGCATCCGCTGGATCAGATTCAGCTGCCACCGGTCAAAGACGGCGACCTGAGCGATGTTCCTCCCGCTGGAATCAGGATGGCAAAACCTGACGGCGACCATCGCGAAGTCCTGGAATCCGGTCGCTGGAAAGAAGCCGTGCAGGCGTATCTCGCCGCCATCAGTTATCTCGACGGACAGGTGGGTCGCCTGCTGGACGCGCTGGAAAAATCACCGCATCGCGACAACACCATCATCTGCCTTTGGGGCGACCATGGCTGGCATCTGGGCGAAAAAGAGCATTGGCGAAAATTTGCCCTCTGGGAAGAAGCGACTCGTGCGCCGCTCATCTGGGTCGTCCCGGGCCTGACAAAGGCTGGCGGTGTCTGTGATCGGCCCGTGGACTTCATGAGCATCTATCCCACGCTGTGTGATTTGGCCGATGTTGCGGTGCCGTCACATGTGCAAGGTGCATCGATTCGATCGCTGCTGGCGAATCCTGGCTCCACTGAGCCCAGCGTGGCGATCACCACATTCGGTCGGAACAACCACGCGGTCCGGAATGACCGCTGGCGTTACATTCGGTACTCCGACGGAGGCGAAGAACTCTACGACCACGTCAACGATCCTTACGAATGGACGAACCTCGCAGCGAAACCGGAAAATGCTGACCTGAAACGGCAGCTTGCGGCTCACCTTCCGACGGTGAATAATCCGACCGTGAAATCTGACGGCGCTGAAAAATCCGATGGAAAGAAAGGCGGCAAGCAGAAAAAGCAGAAGCAGGAGAAGGCCACTCCGGTGTCCATCAGAAGCAGTGACAAACGCCCCACGAACATCGTGTTCTTTGTGGTCGATGATCTGGGACAGCGCGATCCTGGCTGTTATGGAGGCACTTTTTACGAAACGCCGTATCTGGATCGTATGGCAAAAGAAGGTGCGCTGTTTCCGAATGCGTATGCCGCGTGTCCGGTCTGTTCGCCGACTCGCGCCAGTATTCTGACAGGTCAGTATCCGCAACGCACAGGGATCACCGACTACATCGGGGCGGCGCAACCCGCGAAATGGAAGCGCAACACACCGCATCTTCCCGCAGCTTATGCGGAACATCTGGCATTGGAATCTGTGACACTCGCGGAATCGTTGAAGGCCCACGGTTACGCCACGTTCTTTGCAGGTAAGTGGCATCTGGGCGGCGACGGATTTTCGCCTGAAGACCAGGGCTTTGACATCAACATGGGGGGGCTTGAACGCGGAGGTCCGTATGGCGGGAAGAAGTATTTTTCTCCGTACGGGAATCCGAAACTGCCCGATGGTCCCGAAGGCGAGCACTTGCCGGATCGTCTGGCATCGGAGGCCTCGAAGTTCATCGAAGCGAATCGAGACAAACCATTCTTTGTCTATCTGCCGTTTTACTCCGTCCATACACCATTGATGGCTCGGCCTGATCTGGTGCAGAAGTATGAGCAGAAAAGATCGCAGCTTCAACGGAAGGACGTCTTCGGCGATGAACCGCCGCGCAAGGTGCGTCTGACTCAGGATCACGCGGTGTATGCAGGCATGGTTGAAGCGATGGATCAGGCCATCGGCAAAATCCTTCTCAAACTGGATGAACTCCAACTTGCCCAAAACACACTGGTGATCATGACGAGCGACAACGGTGGTTTGTCAACAAGTGAAGGTTCACCGACCTCCAATCTGCCGCTGCGCGCCGGCAAGGGATGGCTGTATGAAGGCGGCAATCGCACGTCACTCATTATGCGCTGGCCGGGAGTGATTTCGGCGGGCATGGTGAATGAGTCGCATGTGATCAGTCCCGATTACTTTCCGACGATTCTGGAGGCTGCGGGTTTGCCACCGGAACCCGATCATCACAAGGACGGCGTGAGTCATCTGGCGTCACTGAGGTCCGGCGAACCCACGGCGAACCACCCGCTGTTCTGGCACTATCCTCATTACGGCAACCAGGGCGGCGCACCGGGAGCGGCAATCCTGGATGGCGACTGGAAACTGATCGAATGGTTCGACAGCGACACGGTGGAACTGTTCAACCTCGCAATAGATCCGGGCGAGACAAAAAACCTCGCGACAGCAGAACACCAGCACGTCGCACGATTGCAACAGATGCTCCACGACTGGCAGACAGAGGTCGGCGCGGTGAAGTCCGCGATGAATCCTGATTTCGATCCGTCAAAGCCGAATGGCCGAGGATAGCGAACAGATCTGAAAACACTTCAAGAACCCGCTTTTCGCTGATGGCCCGGAGAAAACGTATGACAAGTCGATTTCAATTTCGTCGTCTGCTGAGTTGTCTGAGCGTATGTCTGACGGCCGATGTATTTTCCTGTGCTGCGGTGTCGGCACAATCTGCAGCCACTGCCGAGTCGAACCCGAACATCGTCATCATCTTCATGGACGATATGGGATATGCCGATATCGGTCCGTTCGGTGGTGATAAAACGCTCACGCCGAATCTCAACCGCATGGCAGAGGAAGGTCGACGGTTCACCGATTTCTATGTCAGCCAGGCAGTGTGCTCCGCATCGCGCACAAGTCTGCTCACCGGTTGCTACAACGTTCGCGTCGGCATTCAGGGCGCGCTGGGGCCAGCGTCGAAGGAAGGAATTCATTCGGACGAAGTGACTCTCGGAGAACTTTGTCAGCAGAAGGATTACGCCACAGCCTGCTTTGGAAAATGGCATCTGGGCAGTCATCAACAGTTCCTGCCGCTGAAGAACGGGTTTGATGAATACTTCGGACTGCCGTACAGTAACGACATGTGGCCGTTTCATCCGGAAGTCATGCATCTGCCGATGGAAGAACGACTGAAACGCTGGCCGCATCTGCCGCTGATCGACGGCAATACAATCGTCAATGCACAGGTGACGGCCGCCGATCAGAGGCTGCTGACAACTCAATACACCGAACGCGCAGTCAGCTTTATTGATCGCAACGCCGAACGCCCATTCTTTCTGTATCTCGCACATTCGATGGTGCATGTTCCGCTGTTCGTGTCGGACAAGTTCAACGGAAAGAGTGGCAAGGGTTTGTTCAGCGACGTGATCATGGAAGTTGACTGGTCTGTGGGTCAGGTGCTGGAAGCGCTGAAACAAAACAATGTGGATCAGAACACACTCGTGATCTTTACCTCGGACAACGGACCGTGGCTGAGCTATGGAGACCATGCCGGTTCCGCTCATCCTTTTCGGGAAGGCAAAGGCACGATGTTTGACGGAGGATGCCGCGTGCCATTTCTCGCGCGGTGGCCGGGGAGAATTCCTGCGAATTCGAGCTGTTCCGAACCCGCGATGACGATCGACTTGCTGCCGACCGTGGCTAAATTGATTGGTGCTGAGTTACCAAAGCATCCGATCGACGGCAAAGATATCTGGCCATTACTGGCAGGCGAGGAAGGGGCAAAATCACCGCAGGAAGCCTACTATTTTTACTGGGGTCACAACCTGCACGCGGTGCGCAGCGGGCAATGGAAACTGCATCTGCCGCACGAATATCGGACGCTCAGCGGTCGTCCCGGCGGCACGGGCGGTATTCCGACAAAGTATGACGCAGGGAAGATCGAATTTTCACTGTTTGATCTGAAATCCGATCCCGGCGAATCCAGCAATGTTGTGGAGCAGCATCCTGAAGTCGTCGCACGTTTGCAGGCTCTGGCAAATTCGATTCAGACAGAACTCGGCGAAGGCCAAAAACGCGGCACCGGGCAACGTAAAGCGGGAAGGTTGATTGACGGGAAATCGAATTAAGTCGTCTCCGTAGGGTGTGTGCAGCGGAGCGAAACACACCACCCTCACTGGTGCGTTGCGCGTTGCTTTACGCACCCTACGATTTGCGCCTGATCTGAAAATCATACCGTACCAGTCCAGGCAACACATCGGCATTCAAGTCTGCCACGCGACCGGATTCCAGTAAGTCCCAGGCGATCGCCGCCATCGCCGCGTTGTCCGTGCAAAGTTCCAGCGGAGCGATCAGAACTTCGATGCGTTCGTGTTCCCCCATGCGGTGCAGTTCATCGCGAAACATCTGATTGGCCGCGACGCCGCCACCCACACACAGTCGCGAATAACCCAGCTGGTGAACCGCCAAACGACATTTTGCCACAAGCACTTCGACGGCCGCTTCCTGAAATCCCGCCGCAAGATCTGCGACACGATCAGCGGGTGTGTCCGTCAGCTGATGCGGTCCGGGAACTCCGCGACCGGCATACAGCACCGCTGTTTTCAGTCCACTGAAACTGAAATCCAGCTTGCCGCTGTGAAGCATCGGACGTGGCATTTTATAACGCCGCGGATTTCCGGTCACCGCAGCTTTCTGAATCGACGGACCGCCAGGGTACGGCAAATTCAGGATTCTCGCTACCTTGTCGAACGCTTCCCCTGCCGCGTCGTCCATCGTACTGCCGATCAGTTTGCATTCGGTGGCAGATCGGCAGTCGTACAGATTTGTATGACCACCGCTCACGACAAACCCGGCACAAGGATAAATGGATTTGGAAAGCCCCATCCCGCAGGCATAGATATGCGCTTCAACGTGATTCACGGTGATCAGCGGAATTTGCAGACTCATGGCCATGGTCTTCGCGGCGGTCAATCCCACCAGCAATGATCCGACGAGTCCGGGTTCCGTGGTGACCGCCACGGCGTGCAAATCCTGCGGCTTGCAGTCTGCGTCTCGCAATGCGGCTTTAATCACCGGCAGAATGCGGCGCACATGTGCGCGCGATGCGATTTCCGGAACGACCCCGCCCCATTCGATATGCAATTCATGCTGCGATGCCACGATGCTGGACAGCACCTTCCCGTCTTCGCGCACGACAGCGGCTGCAGTCTCATCGCAGGAGGATTCGATGGCCAGAAGTCGGCGAAGTGAGGGCTGTTGGTTCATGTTGACAACTGCGATTCAGGTTTGTCCAATGGAGCCGTCTCGCCCCGCCGAGACGAGCCAACAGGGAGCCACATCCAGTGCCTCGAACGGCGTCACCAGACATACGGAGTTCGCAAGGCGATCAACGACACTCACACCGACGAATTGGCGTGGCGGCGGGAGCGGCAAGAGAACTCACACTCTGCAATGTTGCAGCACGACCCGCTTCGGTTCGGAAACGCTTGCGGAAATTCTGCACCAGATCCAGCCATGACTCTGCACTGCAGTCCAGTCGTTCCAGAATAGGGTCGAACTCCGACGGGATTCTGCCCGCTTTATCCTTGCAGCTGGCGTCCGGTCCAGTCCAGCAACTTCAGATACTGATCCAGTGTCATGGGCAGACAGCCCTGTTGCTGGCGCGCGAGACGATTGTTTCTCACGAACTTTCTTTCGTGGAGGATCAAGTGTGACAGGGGCCAGCCAGCCTGCGTTCTCACCATGCTCAATGCGTTGATCCTGCGCATCGGATGTCGACACTTCCGCCGCCGAATGCCGATCGAAAATTCGTTCCTGCACACTCGTAAAGTCGCTCGTCTCCGGAGTGGTTGCGATGCCCGCTCGAATCGGATTCAGATCCACATACGCCATGCAGGCCGCGATTGCCATTTCATCCAGAAGCGGCTGAACGCGAAAACGAGACTCCCAAAAATGGCCGGTCACGTTTTCTTCACGATTCCCCCGTTTTGCGATGGGTTCGCACAGGCACTTCATAAACCACGACACGCTCGACAATCGCTTTCGCTTTTCCTTGAGACCGGAAGCGTCATTGCGGATGTGATTGAGTTCAAATACCGACGGTTCAGCGGGAGAACCGTCTTTCAGGCGTCGTTGAGGAAACAAGTTCCACCACCGCAGGGCCACCTCATCGTCGGACCATGACGTGACCACATCCGGCCGAGTCCTTGCAACCAGATGCAGGTGATTGCTGAGTACGGCAAATCCCATGACATCAATCGCAAAAATCCCGGCCAATACTTCGAGACGATCGCGAATCCATTCTTTCCGATGCGAGAAATCACGGCCTGTTTTGCCATCCGTGCCGCACAAAAACGTCCTGCGAACGCAGCGATTGATCAGATGAAACACCTGAATCTCATCCTCCGCAAAAATCTCCTGCCGATTCACCCGTGGCATGACATCCCTCCCGCAACTTCAAAATGAACAACTCAATCGATTACAGCGTAAACAACGCCGACCCCTCAGTCAAGGTGCATGGTACCTTTATTCCTTTATTTTTTGGTACCTTTATTTTTCTTTATTTTTGTACCTTTATTTTTTCGCTCCTGACGTTCGGTGACTGTGGTCAACTCGTCCAGCGGCATCCCGCGTTCAATGATGTGCCGGGTTCCGTTGGGCTCGGTATGTTCAAGCCGGACAACTCGCCATTCCGCTGGGTTGATGTCGCCAAGCGGCGATTCGGTTTCGTCCTCCAGCGGATTGTCCGCCAGAACTCGGTCCTGAAAGACCTGCAGATCACGAATGTCCTTGCTGAGGTATTGCAGAGTTGGAGCCTTGGCATCACTGGCTGGTTCCCGATCTGAGACAGATCGGACTACATTTGCCGCCGCCATCAGCGGCTGCGGGTGGGTTTGGGAGTCGTGTTTGAGACTCATCACCCCGCCAACCGTCAGCAGCACCGCCGCCATGACCGCGAGGCCCCGGGTGATCAAGGAGCAAGGGGCTGTTCGTATGCGCCGCCGCTGCTGCGGCACCACCGGACTGGCAAGTGTGTGGCTGAGATGGGAGTCCTGCGACAACTGACAGGCTGCTGACGGACAATGAGTCAACACGGTTTACTTGTTGCTCTGTTTTGTTTGCTTATTATTTGCAGCGCTGCGAGGCTTGGTGTCGTGCTTTTCCGAGTCCGCGACGCGATGTGCTGTAAACAACCGAGGTGCCACCTTCACATCTAACGGATCGTCATGGCACATTTGATACACTGAAAGACGTTTGATGCCGCTTTGCTGAAAGGCCTTCTGGACCTTTGCAAGTGCGAACGCTTCGGTTAGGGCGCTACAAGCCCAGCCAGAATACGCTTTCCGTATTTCGATCGTGGCAACTTCGTTGAACAGGACCTCGTTGAATGCCTCCGCGATACCATAGACGGGAAGGCCAATCGTGAATGTTTCAGTCCAACTGTCGCGCGAGCCTTCAGCGTATTTGGAAGTCGATGGTCGAAGGCGTATCGTTCCGCTATCCTTCAGTACAAGAACAGCTCGATCAACTGGTACATCGCAATTGGGAACATGCTTGAAAAACTCGACCCATGCTTGTCCTAGGCAAGTCTTGAGTCGTGGAGAAAGAAACGTAAGATGTACAGCCAGCTTAATCACGTCAGTCACAACAACCTCGCTGTCCTGTCAAAACAAGAAATTGATATCCTCATCGGGATGGAAATTGATCCTGCGTCGCAGATCGTCACTGAGCCCATCAAGATACTTACGGGCGTCAGCCCCGCCAATTGCCCGGATACCACCTTTCGTGTCAATGTATGACCGAATCCTATTGGCAACGTAGTCACTGTATAGGTCGTGCCTTCCTCTGTGCTGCGTAAATTCGTCCAGCCACATCCCGTTTCGCCGTCCGTTCATGTTCCAGCCTTTTGCTGCGGCCCTTTCAAAGAACAACCGCAAATCTGCATACTTAGCCGTATTGATCGGGATGAGATGGTGGGGATTGTATCCAAACCGTTTCGCACCTAGAAAGTTGGGGTCTCTGTCCAGCGAGTATGAGCGGCCAGCATTATGTACAAGTACGCCAGCATCGCTGACATAGTAGACATGCTCGCCATCCACTTCGAGATTGAAAACGGGAACGCTTCCAGCCCGACGTTGCATCGCGAAAACGGTGGTCGTGTCGCCGTTTTCGAGGCGGAGGTGTTCGCCGACGGTCAGCGTTCCGGCCTGGACGAATTCCTGACGGTCTTCGCTCCAGAACGGATGATTGCTTGTCGTTCCAATAGGCTCATTGAGTCCAGCGATATGCAGGTCAATCACATCCGCTGAAGAATGCTCAAACTTGCCAGTGACAAGCCGACCCTCGCCGAGAGGGGCCTCACGACAAAGTTCGATGGCCACCACATCGGCCCAATTGGCGATTCCGAGTTCCTCGAACTCCAGCCAGAGCCGACCGTCGGGGTCTCGTTCGGCTGCTTCGATCCAGCTTAGAGGACGTGCCAGAGTGACCTTCAGCCATTCGCCATCTGGTTTCGGAATTAGCAGCTGCAGCAGTCGCCAGTCCGCCGCATGGAATTCACCGAAGTCTGACGGGGTTTGTCCTTCGGTTTCCGGATTGTCTGCGAGGACCCGATCCGCGATCGGCTGAATCTCGGCGATCGTTTTTGTCAGGTATTGCGGGGTGGCACTGGTTTCGCGAGCCCCGACATCCACCGCTGCCATCATTGGCTGCGGCTGGGTTTTGGAGTCGATTTTTAGACTCAACACGCCGCCAACCGTCAGCAGCACCGCCGCCACGACGGCAAGGCCACGGGTGAGGAAAGAGCGAGAGTGTTTTGTTTTCAGTGTTTGGGGTTCCGAATTGTTCGAGGTTTGCAGTTCTCGGTTTGAGGACGAAGTCATCAGCCGGTTGACACCGGCCGCTCGCCGGATTGTGGACTCATGCCGAACTGGAGCGGTCAGCACGGCGGTGGTTGTTTCTCCGCGTTGCTCTGCGACCTCTGCGTTGAATTCGTGCGATTCACCGAATGCCGGGGACGCAAACCGGAGGCTAGCGCCTGGCGGCTGATGGGGGACGAACGACTCGGAGGGCTGACGCCCTGCCGCTCGCCGAGGGACTTCTTCTTCGTCGCAATAATGATCGTCGAGCAGGTTCAACGAGTCGTCGTCCGAAAACAAATCGTCGATCATCGAATCGTTCCAGCGGCGTTTTCGTCGCCGAGGTTCTTTCGGGATTTGATTGCCAACGGCATAGGCCGTGACGGCACAACCCATTCCGATCAGCAGACACATGGCACCGAGTGACACGTCATCCGGTTCTTCCGCTCCGGCAGCACCGGCAAAGGCGATCATCGAGCCTTGTGGTAGTCGGGCGACCAGAACTTTGGTGTTGCCGACGAAACACGGGCTAAAAAAGGATCCGCACGGGTTCTTAAAGAGACTGGAGACATTCAAGCCAATTGTGACCGCTTCGGCGAGCCCTTTAATGACCTCAATCCCCGACAGGATTCTGTCGAAAGTGGATATCTTTTCGAGTGTCCACGGGTCTCGTCCGTCATAAACCCGAAATCCATGACGGATGACGTCCGACAAGATTGGAAACATGTTGGCGGAGACAAAAGCGAAGCGGTTGATTTCCATTTCATTTTCGATCGCCTCCACATAGCGGTCATTTACTTCTAGCCATTTCTGGTAGGTTCCATAGCCAGGAATCATGCCTTTGGCCATCTGTCCCAGTTGGTTGACGCATTGCTGTACCCAGTCCTGATCAATCAATGCGTCTTTATTGAATTCATCCCGCATTTCGATCAGCTGCGTCTTAAGGTCCTCAATGGCCTTTCGAAACTCCGCAGCGAGGCGCGTCGATTCTGCAACCGAGTCGTTGTAGGCCGCGTTTCCAGCTTGAATCATCTGCCATTTCTGTTGCGCCGCGGCATTGAGCTGTTGATTCGCTTCACTGCGAATTAGCTTGTCGTTTTCCAGCGAAGTGTTTCGAGCAGAATCAATTGAAGCCTTAAGACTCGCTTCGCCATCATCTCGCGATTGTTGAAGCTCGTCTCCCAGTTGCACCCCGGCATACAGCAATTCGGCTTTTTGCTGTGCCAGTAGATTCCGAAGTGCGGTGATTGCCTCTGCAACGCTGGTTTTTGTGTTTGCAACTGCCAGCAGAATCGCGTCCGTTTGTTGCTGCCAATTCGCCAGCACATCCGCACGCCACTGCAGGAGTTCCGGCAGGACGGAGTCCGGCACGGTCGGCATAGGATACTGCGTGACGACCGTGCCGTCGTTGCTGATTACGGAGCCCACAGATGGAGCCGTGATGTTGGTTCCAATCAAATCTGCCGATCGGACGCTCCCAATGCTGAGAGACGCTGTGATGGATCCATCGATGCGTCCCCAGGCGACCACGGAACCTATCTGCCCGCCCGTGCCGGACCATGTGCTCGTCCCCGTCGCGGCAATGGACGCATCAATGGGTCCGTGGCTAAGGACAGACGCGTTTCCATACCAACCGTCATAGTAGTATTCGTCGCCGCCAATATTCCGTTCGGCGACGAGCGAACCATTGATTCCGGACTTTGCATAGACGCGAACAATATCGCGATCGGCATGAACGGACCCGTTCAGACTGGCATACGTAAAGACAAGGGCATCCCGTCCGGCATCGACAGAGCCAGTGATGTTCCCATGAGGTCCGCTCCGGCATCCTGGCCGCCTCTCACATCTCCGATTAGCGAACCTTCACCGACAATCCAGGCATCGCGACCTGCGGAAATCGGAGTCCCGAGGACAGGCCCCAAACCCGCGACAAAGACATCTCGGTCTGCATGGACCGGGCCATCAAGTGTGCCGGTGCCGAGCACGAATGCGTCCCGACCTGCATCTGCGAAAACTGTCGCCCATTCACTCCATGTAAGATAGACAAGATCCAGTCCCGCATCGAGAACCGAACGACCGCCTGCACCAGTAGACATGAAGACCGACTGCCCTGCAATCGCAGGTTCATCGACAAATGAAGTGCGCGTCATAGGAATCAGGGATTATCCGATGAGTTCGAACTTAGCGAGATGGAGTGCATAGAGTTTAGCGTGGCGATGCGTCCCGCCGTCAGATCGACATCGAGCGAGGAGTTGTTGCCCGTCACAGGACCTCC
>JBBJME010000105.1:0-22801 GCA_037719765.1 Planctomycetaceae bacterium | reverse complement strand
AGTTGCAGCCTTCGCAGAAGTCATCTTCGATTCCTGCCAGCGCACCGGCACCATTGGCAATCCGCAGGCGACGATAGGCCGATAGTCCTTCCCCTGGCGGAATGACTTTTTCCGCGACGGTGATCTGCGACTTCAATTCCTCCAGCATGGTTTCCAGACCAGGTCGGTTCGCTTCCACTTCTGCTCGCAGAGTCTGAACCGCCTGACGACGGAATTTCAATTCGGATTCCAATTCCTTCAACTTCGACTGAGTTGCGTCGATTTCTTCCATCGCTTCGAACGCGATGTTTTCCAGTTCTGACCGTTCAGCGCCAATGCTGGCGATTTGACCCTTGAAGATGTCAAATTCTTTGTTGGATGCTGCCGCGTTGAGCTGTCCCTGAAGTTTCTTGAGTTCCGTTTCTTTCGTCTTCAGTTTGAGGTTCAGTTCGTCGGCTGTTTTTCGTGTCTGTTTAATCGCAGCCTTTTGTTCTTCAATCTTCTGTTCAGCCTGCACAACCTGCTTATCGGCGACAGTGATTGACCGCGGCCCGTCTGCAAACGCTGCCTCGGCGTCAGCAAGCTGCACCAGTAATCGATGAAGTTGACTTAAAGCAATCGACAGATCCGATGCCATTCCATTCCCTGTTCTGCTGAAACCAAAGATCGGCGCAATCCGACTCTACTGACAAATCACAGCCGCCTTAGCCTGCGGAAATCCCGGTAAAGTATGCTGGCTCGGCGCCCACCTTCCATTTGATGTTGCAGCCGATACTTGGCCGCTGTTCATGAGAGACGGGTTTGCCGGCCAGCACGGCGTCAGCCGCGGCTCGCAAATCCTGTCCGGTCACAGGCAACCCGTTTCCTGGCCGACTGGAATCAAACTGCCCTCGATAGACCAACCCATGATTCTTATCGAACAGATAAATGTCGGGCGTACAGGCGGCACAGTACGCCTTGGCGATTTCCTGCGTCCCGTCAAACAGATAGGGAAACGTGTAACCCGCCGTTCGGGCTTCCTCCTTCATTTTTTCCGGGCCGTCCTGCGGATAGACAGCGACGTCATTGCTGCTGATGCCGACGATGGCCAGGCCCTTCGCCTGGTACTCCGCGGCGAATTCCTCGAGAGCCTTGCGAATGTGGACGACGAAGGGACAGTGGTTGCACATGAAAACAACCAACAGCGGTTTACCTGCAAAGTCCGAGCGAGACACGATGCTGCCGTCGATGTTGACCAGTGAAAAGTCTGGTGCCTGAGTCCCCAGGCTGAGCATTGTGGATGCCGTCTTAACCATATCGTGCAGTTCCTTTGAGATTTGATGTTTTCTGCTCGCGCAGTTTTCTGATGAGTGCCTCGATGATTGGTCGCTGGACGAAATCCTTCAATCGAACACTGACATCGTCCCGCGCCATTCTTGCGATCTGTTTGATGAGAGAACTGGAAATGTGGGCATATCGTTCGGCTGACATCAAAAAGACGGATTCGATTTCTTCGTCCAGCACGCGATTTGCCAGCGTCATCGTGAATTCCTGTTCCATATCCGTCAGCGTGCGAACCCCGCGGAGCAGAATTCTGCTGTTACAATGCCGCACAAATTCGACTGTCAGTCCGTCGAAAGTGCGCACATCGACGTTAGAAAACTCAGCGACCGACTCCTGGCACAGTTGCATGCGTTCTTCGGCAGAGAACAACAGCGTTTTGTCCGGATTGACACCAATGCCCACCGTCACATGCTCAAAAACTCTCGACGCGCGGCGAATAATATCCAGATGCCCGAGCGAAATCGGGTCGAAACTGCCAACGTAAACTGCCGAGAAAGGAACTTGTTTTGGGGTCATGGATTGACGGTCCGTTGTTCTGATCCTGGTAACACACAACCACAGGGTAGCAAATCTGAGGGCATTTCTCCCGACGTTGCGAAGGTCTCGTCCGGAAAATTGCCGGATCGGAGTGCTGGCAAAATGGCAGAAGCCACCCAGGTTCCGCTAACAGCCGGGACAAATTCGACAAAACTCAGTAAGCTGGTGTACACCAATACCTTGCATCCGGGACAGAAACCCAGATCCCGGACCCAAGCGCCTTCTGGAGAATTGGAACATGGTGTGCAGCCTGAACGTAGCTGCGGCGGCGTTTCGTCGTATTTGACAGTTGAGACGTGGCAGCGCTGTCTGACCACTGAGGGTGGAGTTTCCAATGCCGGTTTTTCGCTGGGGTCATCCATGGGATCCCTTTCGAGATCTTGAACGAGAGGTCGATCGCCTGTTACAGGGCGTCAACCTGACGCTGCATGGTGTGCGGTTCAGCCGCCGGTTTCCGCAGGTCAATCTGCTGGAACTTGATGATAGCTACGTGCTGACGGCAGAGATTCCCGGCATCGACATCAGTCAACTGGATGTCACCATCGCCTCCAATTGCCTGACGATTAAGGGCACGCGATTGCCACCGGGAGAGGCTCGGGAAGATGCCTTTCGCCGTCAGGAAAGATTCCACGGACCATGGCAGCGCAAGATTCAACTCCCGGATCGCATCAATGAAGATGGTATGAAAGCCGATTACAGCGCGGGCGTTTTGCGTGTGACTCTGCCCAAAGCTCCTTCGTCAGCAGCGCGCCAAATCAAAGTGAATGAAGGACCGTAGAGAACTCTGCTGCAGAAAGTGAATTTCCTATGACTGAATCTCCGGATCGCAATCATTCGCCCGAATCCACATCCATGATTCCGGCACCAGAAAATGCAACCGGTGAACCGCGTTTGCTGTTCAATCCGCCAATCGACATCTATGAGACGCCGGACGGCCTGGTGTTGTATGCCGATCTTCCAGGCGTCGATTCTGACGGACTCGATCTGCAGGTGCAGAACAATCGACTGACTCTGTTTGGACGCGTCACCACAGATGTGCCCGAGTCCGCTCAGATGCTGCATCAGGAGTACCACATCGGCGACTTCCTGCGGTCGTTCATTCTCAGTGACGAAGTGGATCATGACCGTATCCAGGCGAAACTGACAAACGGTGTCCTCCGCGTCGAACTCCCCCGTGCAGCACGTGCGAAACCTCGACGCATTGAGGTCTCCGGGGGATAAGGCAAACGGCAAAAAAAATTCCGTACCGGAATTCTCAGGAATTCGGAGTTTCCGTGAATCATTACTCCGATACAGTTTGCCTGCATCGTTACGAATTCAGCTGCAGCGTCATTTCGCTCATTCACCTTACCTGCCACGAATGACAATCAACGCACCCGCCGATCACGATGACCCCCGACTTCTCGCATTTGTCTGCGGCGCAGATTCGCGCATTCTTTCGTCAGCAACGCTGAAAGGAAACTGCTTCGCTCTCGGAGAAGGCTGCCTGCTGCTGGATGCCGTCGCCGCCTCCACTCATACAAATCTTGCAGAATTGTGGCACAACCTGACCACAACCGGCTTCGGCATCCACGCCGAAGTCGATGTGGCATTAACACCGGACTGCTGGCCGGTGTCGATGCTGTTACACGCCATGCCGATGCACTTTGGGCTCGATGAAGGAAAATTTCTCGTCACGCTGTCATCGGGATTTCGGCTGATTTCCTCTGGCCCTGACGAAGTCGCGCGAAGTCGCGCGGTCCTCAACACGGCTGTCGATTCGATCATTACGATCGATCACAATTGTTTCATCTGCTCCCTCAATCCGGCAACCGAACGCATGTTTGGTTACGCAACTCAGGAACTGCTTGGCAGCAATATCAGTGTGCTCATGCCGGAGCCGTATCGCAGTCAGCACGATTCGTATGTGGCCGATTACATCCAGACACGAAAGCCATCTATCATCGGCAGCGGACGACGCGTCACTGGTCGCCGAAAAGACGGATCAGAATTTCCCGTCCATCTGGCGGTGAGTGAATTCACGGTGCGCGGACAACAATATTTCACGGGGATTGTGCGCGATCTGACGGAACTGGAACGCGTTCAAAGGCAACTGCTTCAAGCCGAACGGCTGGCGGCGATTGGCCAGATGGTCACCGGACTGGCTCATGAGAGTCATGTGCCTTCACAGCGTGCTCAGGCCTGCCTTGACATGCTCTCGCTGGATCTGCAGGAGAACAAGGATCAGCTCGATCTGGCCCGTCGAGCGACTACGGCATTGCAGGATCTGTATCGGCTGTACGAAGAGGTGCGAAGCTACGCAGCGCCGATTCATCTGGAGTTCCGTGAATGCGATCTGGCGACAATCTGGCACAAGGAATGGGAAAACCTTGCCGCTGCTCGCAAAAGCAAGCTCATCGAACTTGTCGATGCTGCGGACTCGCAGAATCTGAGTTGCGAAGTGGATGTGCATCGGGTTGAACAGGTCATGCGCAACATTCTTGAGAACGCGATCCATGCCTGCGGCAGCGAAGGCACAATCACCGTTTCCTGCACAGAGGCGCAGTGCGGAACTTCCCCTGCCACAATGATCACGATTGAAGACAACGGATCCGGGATGACGCAGGAAATTGCCGATCAGATTTTCGAGCCCTTCTTCACGACAAAGCAAAAGGGTACGGGACTGGGAATGGCGATCGTTCACCGCATCATGACAGCTCATGGAGGTTCGATCATGGCTCGACCTCTCGAACGTGGCGGATCGCAGATCGTGCTGCTCTTTCCACGAACAGCGGCACTTCGGAATGCGGTTCGCTCTTAGCCGCTCCGCCAGTCTTTTTTGATGAATTCAGGTTCTGAGGCTGTGCAATTGGACAATTCGGCACATTACCGTGCGTTTCCGCACAGTCATACCGGCACCGTCTGCTGTCCGGTGTGACGGTTCCGTCGTCCACAGTTGTGCATCATGATCAGACCGTTCGGAGCCACCTATGTCATCCCCAAATGCTATGAATTTGCTCGTGGTGGAAGATGACCCGGATTTTCGCGAGACCTGCACCCGCTGGATGACGCGGAAAGGCCATCGTGTCGAAGCAGCCGCCAATGGCCACGAAGCGCTTGAGGTCTGCGACCGAAAAGTCTTCGATGTGGCAATCGTCGATATGAATATGCCCGGCCTTTCCGGATTGGAACTGCTGGAACGCATGAAGTCTACGCAAATCGAGACCGAAGTGATCATCCTGACGGGGCAGGGCACCATCGAAAGCGCAGTCAACGCGATGAAGCTGGGTGCTTCAGATTATCTGACCAAGCCGTTTCCTCTGGATGAACTTGAACAACGCTGCATGATGTCATGGGAACGAGCGCGGCTGAACAAGGAAAATCGCCAGCTGCGAGCCATTATCGAACGGTCTCAACCCGCCGTTCGCATCATCGGCGACTCCTTCCGCATGCGGGAAGTGTTTCGACTGATTGAGCGTGTCGCTCCGACCGACAAGCCAGTCCTGATTCAGGGTGAAAGCGGAACCGGGAAAGAACTTGTGGCTCGCGCATTGCAGCAGAAAAGTCATCGCGCGAACCGACCGTTCGTCACCATCAACTGCGCGGCTCTTCCGGAACAACTTGTCGAAAGCGAATTGTTCGGCCATCGCAAAGGAGCCTTCACGGGTGCCAATGAGGACAGGGCCGGACTTTTTGAAGTGGCTGACAATGGAACACTGTTCATCGATGAGATTGGTGAACTTCCCGGAGCACTGCAACCCAAACTTCTGCGGGCTCTGGAAGATGGATCAATTCGCCGAGTCGGATCGCATCGCGAACGCAAGGTGGATGTTCGCGTGATTGCGGCGACAAATCGGACCCTCGTCGATGAAGTCGCAGCTGGCCGCTTTCGCGAAGACCTTTACTACCGTATTAATGTCATGTCGCTCGAATTGCCGCCACTGCGAAAGCGTGAAAGTGACGTCCCGCTGCTCATCCAGTCGATGCTGGGAAAAGGCTGGTCCATCACCGATGAGGCTCAACGAGCGATGGAACTGTATCAGTGGCCCGGCAATGTTCGGCAGCTGAAAAACGCGATTGAACGCGCTCAGATACTCGCCAACGATCATCAGATCACGATCGATGATCTGCCTACAGAAGTTGTCGATCCGGTCGAGGGGTTGCCCAATCATCCCGTTTCGTCAAACACATCCAATTCGCATCCCGCAGGTTCTCCCGCCATCAACGGCATCCATACGGCAGATTCACCGCGTCTGGACGACCTGGAAAAAACTCATATCGTGACGATTCTCCACCAGCAAAACGGCAACAAAGCCCGCACTGCTCGCATCCTTGGCATTCACCGGAGAAAACTTTACCGCCTGCTGGAACGCTACGGAATTAAAGAAGAAGCGTGACGTAATTCCCGGCATCCAGTGCTGCTCACCGTGTCAACGCGCTGCAATTGCCCTAGTGCTCTGTCAACCATGAAACGAGGCGTTGCGGCTTGGAAAAGGGGTCAGGAACCAATAGTGCGGAGCACCCTTTGGGCCATTTGGCTATTGGTTCCTGACCCCTTTTCCAAGCCTTGACAGAGCACTAGAATAGTGGAGGTCCGCGGGCTGCGTGAGGCCCCTGTCGTTGCCGCATGCGCGACACGTGACACAACTTTCATCTGATTCAGGGTCCGGCCGTTGTTTCGATTTATCCACGCTGCGGATCCACATCTGGACAGTCCGCTTGAGGGGTTGGAAGCGTACGAAGGCGCGCCTGTCGATATGCTGCGCGGCGCGACTCGTAAGGCCTTTGAAAATCTGACGAGCCTCGCCATTGACGAGCGGGTCGATTTTGTGCTCATTGCCGGCGACCTGTACGATGGCGACTGGAAAGACTACAGCACCGGCCTGTTCTTTCGAAGCCAGATGGTCCGGCTCAAAACCCACGGCATTCGCGTCTACCTGATCGCCGGAAATCATGACGCCGCCTCTGTCATCTCAAGGAAACTCACGCTTCCTGACAATGTTCATGTGTTTTCGACACGCACAACGGAGTCGATCGAGGTGCCCGGAATGCTGGCCGTGATTCATGGCCGCGGATTTCCAAATCGAGCCGTCCCCGAGAATCTGGTCCCGGATTATCCGTCCGCTCGCCCCGGAAAGTTCAACGTGGGCCTGCTTCATACCAGCATGACCGGGCTGACCGGACACGACACGTACGCCCCATGCTCAGTGCAGGATCTGCGCAGCAAAGGATATTCCTACTGGGCACTCGGGCATATTCATCAACCGGAAGTGATCAGTGAACGGCCATGGATTGTCTTCGCGGGCAACTGCCAGGGGCGACATATCCGTGAAGCGGGGCCGCGCGGTTGTCGGCTCGTGACCGTGAATGATTCGCTCGAAGTGGAGACGGTGGAATTTCGCAACCTGGATGTAGTGCGCTGGCAGGTTTTGACGGTGAATCTCAGCGGAGTGGCACGAGAAACCGAGTCGCATCCACTCATTCGCAAGGTTCTGGCCGATGCGGTCAACAATGCCGGGGGACGCATGATTGCAGCAAGGATCATCCTGACCGGGGCCTGTCCGCTGCACGGCAGCCTGCATCGCGACTCTCAGCGTTTGCGGGCTGAAGTGCAGGCAATGGCTCAGGATTTTGGCGAAGCCACAGTCTGGATCGAACAACTCAAAGTGGCGACCTCGCCGGTTTATGATCTCAAGCATTTGGCGGAACGCGATCCTCTCACCAGAATTGTGCTGGAAACGCTTGAGAAGTCGGCTCACGAAATCTTTGAGTTGCCGGAAGAAATCACGGCGATGCTCGATGTACTGCCTCTTGAGGTACGGGCGGAGACGGAACGCGAATGGGACGCAGACCAGCGCGCCGCGCTGATGGATGATGTCCGCGCCATCATCCTGGAGTCGCTGCAGACGAAGGGAGGGACGACCACGTGAGAATTCATCGCCTGCATATTCCCGCGTTTGGCCCGTTCACAAATCTGGAACTCGTGTTTCCGTCCGAAAAACGCGATCTGCATGTCATTTATGGCGAGAACGAAGCTGGCAAGAGTTCGCTGCTGCGAGCGATTCGCGATTTGTTGTTTGGTATTCACAGCCAGTCTCCCGATAATTTCCGGCACGACTACAAGGATCTTCGCGTTCTGGGTGAGATTGAGAATCGCGAGGGTCAGCGATTGGTGTTTCAACGCCGAAAAGGCAATAAGAACACGCTCCTGGACCAGAATGGAAATCCCCTGCCGGACAGCGCTCTCTCGCCGTTTCTGGGGAGCATTGATCTTGCCTATTTTTCAGCCATGTTTGGTCTCGGAGGAAGTGAACTCCGTGAAGGTGCTGTGCAACTCCTCAAGGGAGAGGGAGAAATCGGCAGCGCGTTGTTTTCCGCGAGCCTCGGAGGTACGCCGATCCAGCATGTCCTGGACGAGCTCCTCGCAGAATCTGAGCAATTCTTTAAAGGGCGGGCGACTGCAAACGTTTCGATCAGGCCGGCGGCGAACCGCTATAAGCAGCTCCAGAAGCAAAGCCGCGAATCCGAAGTCAAAGCAGACACATGGGACCAGCTGGAGAAGGATTTGGAACGACAGGAGGCCGCAAGAAAGAGCCTTGAGCACGAGATCGACGGATTCACGCGGGAACTCACCTGGGTTGACCGATGTGAGGACGCATTATCCAGCGTGGGTCGTTTGAGCGAGGAAATGAAAGCACTCAGCGAGCTTCCTGCACTGCCGGACGTCGCCAGCGATTTTGTAGCACGCGCGAGACTCGCCCGCGGTGCCGTCGGTACGTCGACCGACAGAGTTCAGTCTCTGTCGAACCAGTTCCGCGAACTCGAACGCCAGCTGGCGAACTGTACGACAACGCCGGCGGTCGTGGCGGATGCGGACGCGCTGGATGTGTTGCACCAGGATCTGGGCGCGTATCGCGAACGAAAAAGGTCACTGACGGGACTGAAGGAAAGACTGGCCGGCATCGAACCCGTTTTGCGGGCGGGAATGAAGACTCTTGAAATCCCGGGCGAACTGGACGCGTTAGAGACACTGCGTCAGAGCAGTGCGTTGCATCTCAGTTGTGAGGAGGCAGCAAACAGACTTCGGGAAGCGTTGAGTCAACAATCCGTCATCACAGGCAGGGCGGAAGAGTTGAAGAATGCGATTGCGTCTGATGAGTACGACTTGTTGGCTGTTCCCGACACGGACCTGACGCCACTGCGAGAAGCCCTGGCGGATGCCGCAGACGCCACTGAGGCTGACAGGACCCTGGCAACGAGTCAGGCGGTCGTCGAGAATCTGATCCGCAATGTAGCGACGGAACGAACTTTGGTTCCGGATGTCCCTGAGAATCCAGACGCCGCCTTACGCCTGGCTGTTCCGGCACCGGCTGTGATTCGCAGCTTCCGGGAGAGATTTGACGACATCGAACGTGACATCAAAGATGCCACGGCGCAGCTCCGCGACGAAAACGACACGCTGAAAAATCTGCAGGACGAATTGAGCCGCCTTGAGCGTCGGGGAAGATTGCCGTCTGAGGAATCCCTGAAGGAAGCCCGTGATCATCGTGATCGTGGTTGGCAATTGGTGCTCGCGGATTGGAAGGGCGATGGAGCGCAGGACGCACTGGAGCCGGACTTGCCGCTGGAAGTGGCTTTCCCGCAGGCAATCCTCAATGCCGACAGAATTGCCGATCAATTGCGAATTGACGCAGCCGTTGTTGCGCAAGCGGAGGAGAAGCGACTTCAGATTCGAAACTGCCACGAGAAGATCACCACCGGAAATGCGACGCTCAGTTTACTCCAGAGTTCGCTCGAACAATGCCACGCCTCGTGGGTCGGCGAATGGGCTGCCGTCGGTGTTCAACCTCGTTCGCCGGATGAGATGGCAGAATGGCGTGAGCACTGGGTCGAGTTGAGAGAGACCATCAACAAATTGAAAGACGCTGAGGTCGCCGTCGCAACCAGGAAATTCCAGGTGCAGCACGCCAGGGAGACACTTGCCGCCGCCTTGATGAATTCGCCAGAAAAGCCGTTTTCGGTTCTGTTCGAGGCCGCGAGACTTCGAGTCCAGCAAGGTGAAGAGTCAACCGGGCAGCGAAAGGAAATCGGAAAGCGGCTTGCGAAGCAGAGAAAAGAACTGGCGACCTACGATCAAAAAGCCGCCACACTGCGGCAGGCCGTCGAAGTGGCAGAAGCAAACTGGAAGTTGCGGTGTCAGACTGTGGGCTTGTCAGAAGACACGTCTCCGGAGTCTGGCCTGAAATTGCTGCAGGAGCGAAAGGAACTCCTCACGAAGTTTGACAGTTGGAAGCAATTGTCAGGTGAAGCCAACGCGATGGTCGAGTTGATCCATCGCTATGAACAGAGTGTGAGCGAGAAGGCCCTCGCGCTGCGGATCGAAGCTGATTCCACAGAAGGCCAGGCGACCGGGCTGCGGAACGCGCTGACACAGGCGCGCAAGTCTCAGACAGAACATGATCAATTGGTCGTTCAGATTCAAAGCGCGAAAGCAGACCTGACGACAGCACAACGGGAGGAAGCGTTGGCGCTGCGCGCCATGGAGGAACTGATGCAGCTGTCGCAACTGGACGCTCCGGCGGAGCTGGAACCACTGCTGGCGAACCTGGAAAAGCGCACTGCGATTCAGAATCAGATCGACAGTCTCAGAGAAACACTCAGCGGACTCGCTCGAGGCCAGAGCGTGGAAGATTTCATTGCCCGCGTGCAGGCCGAGAACGCGGATGAACTCCCGCAGCGCAAGATTCTGCTGGAGAACAACAAGGCCGATAAGACGATAAAAATTCAAGGAGTTCAGGCCGAGTTGATGAGGCTGAACAACGAAAAGTCCAGACTCGAAAAGGCAGGCGACGCCGCAGCGGATTTTCAGCAGCAGGCAGAATCTGTGGCTGCGGCATTGAAGCATGATGCCGCTCGATTCGTGCGTCTGCGACTCGCTGCCCATTTTCTGCGAACCCAGATCGAAAGATTTCGGGAAGAAAACCAGGGGCCCCTCCTGGAAAAATCCGGGCATGTGTTCAGGCAGATGACCCGCAGTGCCTTCGACGGTCTTGCAGCCGAATTCAATCAGCACGACGTCCCGGTGATGGTAGGCCGGCGAGCGGATGGATCAAATGTTCCGGTAGAAGGAATGAGCGAAGGATCGCGTGATCAGCTCTATCTTTCTCTGCGTCTCGCAGCGATGGATCGTTATCTGGAAGAGCACGAACCAATGCCCCTCATTCTGGACGACCTGTTGATTACATTCGACAATGAGCGAACCAGGGCAATCCTGCCTTTGCTCGCCAGTCTCGCCGGACGGACGCAGGTATTTCTGTTCACGCACCACGAACATCTGGTGGAACTCTGCCGTGACACGATGGGCGAAGGTCAGTTTAGTCTCCATCGACTCGGCAGTTGAGCCTGGTTGAGCGGCAGAATTCGTGTCAGCGGAATGGCGACTGCCACGCGACAGGAAGATCGCACGCCAGCACACCTTTTGTTCTGTCACCGGACAGACATTTTTCGTCGACCAGAGTATCATGTAGGCTATGAAATCGCTGGTCGCTGCCATTGTGCAATTTTTTTATCGCCTGCGGCATGGGATCACCCTGTCGAATTCGCAATTTGAAGCGAAGGTGGCTGCCGTCAATGCCTTGGCGGACAGCACTGCCGCTCTCAATGACAGCCAGCTGCATGAACGATTTGAAACGCTGCGACAACTGGTGACAAACGGAACTTCACAGAACGATCTCTCCGTGCAGGCTTTCGCCCTGATCCGGGAAGCTGCCTGGCGAACCGTGTCGATGCGACCCTACGATGTGCAGATGCTGGCCGCGTTCGCAATGAACGACAGCAAGTGCGTCGAAATGCAGACGGGCGAGGGAAAGACTTTGGCAGCGGCTGGAGTCGTTAGTCTGCGCGCATAATCCGGACGCGGCTTACATGGTCTGACAGTCAACGCCTCCCTGGCAAAGCGAGACGCCGAATGGATGGGGCCGCTGTATCGATTTCTGGGACTCACGATTGGCTGCGTTGTTCAGGGCATGTCCCGTGAAGAGCGGCACGCAGCCTACGGTTGCGATATCACGTACGTGACGGCCAAAGAGGCGGGCTTTGATTTTCTGCGCGACCAGCTTTGTGGAAAACCGGAGTTCCGGGTCCAGCGCGGATTTCATTTCGCACTCGTCGATGAAGCCGATTCGATCCTGATTGATGAAGCGCGGATTCCGCTGGTGATTGCAAACGAAGCGGAAAAGGACGAAACGAATCTTTACCAGATTGTGGAGCTGATCCGACCTCTGAAACCCGGAATTCATTATGAGATCAAGTCGCGCGGCAGAAACATCAGTCTCACGGACGCAGGAGTCCGGTTGATCGAACGACAGCTGGGCGTTGCGGAACTTCACAGCGAAGCCAGCATGCATTTCCTGACGCGAATCAACCTTGCGCTGCAGGCCGAAGTCCTGCTCAGAAGAGATATCGACTATCTTGTGCGCCATGATGCCATCGAATTGATCGACGAGTTCACTGGCCGAGTCGCGGAGAATCGGAAGTGGCCAGGCGGACTTCAGGCGGCTCTGGAAGCGAAAGAAGGATTGAAAATCCAGCCGCAGGGGAGGGTACTGAATTCGATCACGCTGCATCATTTTGTGGAAAACTACGCCAGTCTGGCGGGCATGACGGGAACTGCCAGTGAAGCAACCGAAGAGCTGGACGAGTTCTACAGGCTGAAGGTTGTCATCGTTCCTCCCAACCGGCCATGCATTCGAGTCGATCAGCCGGACCAGATCTTTGCGTCAAAGAAAGCAAAACTCGCCGCATTGGTGCAGGAGATCAGGACACAGCATGCAACTGGCCGTCCGGTATTGATCGGTACCGCCAGCATCGAAGAAACCGAAGTGCTCGCCCACGAACTTGTCGAAGCCGCTGTTCCCTGTCGTGTGCTGAACGCGGCCAATGATCATCTCGAAGCCGAGATCATTGCCGAGGCCGGTGCTCTTGGTGCAGTGACGATTTCAACGAATATGGCGGGGCGCGGTACGGACATCTGCCTTGGCGGCACCAGACACAGATCCTCCCAAAGCGTGGTGGAACTGGGCGGACTTTACGTTATCGGAACCAACCGCCATGAAAGTCGCCGGATCGACAATCAACTCCGGGGCAGGGCAGGGCGGCAAGGTGATCCCGGCGAGTCGCGTTTCTTTGTTAGCCTGGAAGACAATCTGATTTCGCGCTATGGAATCGCGTCACTGGTTAATCCGCCCGGTGCCGATGGCCATCAACCGATCCGCGACGAAGATACAGCGAAACGGATTGCGCATGTGCAGCGGGTGATCGAAGGTGAAAGTTTTGAAATCCGACGCACGCTCCGGGTTTACTCACACTTGCTGGAAATTCAGCGACGCACGATCGGCAAGGACCGGGAAGCTCTGCTTGTCCGGGCGAAGCCGCCGAATGCACTGCATAAGCGAGATCCTGAACTGTGGCAGAAACTGGTGGCGGCGTGGGGTGAAGACATCATTGTCGAAGCCGAACGCCTGGTCACACTGATTCATCTCGACTGGTGCTGGAGCGATCATCTGGCGCATGCCGCGGAAATCCGCGAAGGAATCCACCTGGTGAGCTTTGGTGGATTCAATGCCTACGACGTCTTCAATAAAGAAATGAATCTTGAATTCAATGCCTTCCTGTCACATGTTGAAGAAAAAGCAGTGGAAACCATGCGAACAGCCACCTTCACCAAAGACGGAATTAATCTGGAAAAAGAAGGCCTCAAAGCACCGTCATCGACATGGACCTTTATGATCAACGATAACCCGCGAGGCTCTGTGCTGAATCGAATCATCCAAAGCCTGCAGGGTCGATTGAGGAAGACGAATCGTGACGCAGACGATTCGTGACACGGTGCCATTTGACCTGCGGTTTCACCGCAGGCTACCTCACGCCGCTGCTCCGCTGCGAATCGCAGGCCGACCACCATTCAACGGATACACTCGTAAGCACCCATACACAAGTTTTCGCACACAACTTGTTTAACCGCGTGCCCATCGGGCCGCGTTTTAATCGCGAAAGCGCGGGGCGATGCCCACGCGGTTAAACGAAGAAACTTATGAATGGGTGCTTATTTACAAGGGTGGCCCCGGATTGCATTCCGAAACTGGCCGGAAAGCGCTAAACTTTCGTGGCAAGACGACTCGAACGGTCCTCACTTGCGCACACCAGGTGCGCATTCCGGAGGAAGACCGCTTCTACTCAATCCGACGCTCTCAAGTCGAAAGTCCGTATTCATGGCAAAAGAATTTCTGTACTCGACCGTCGTCGAAATTCTGGGCGCATTGGTTGCTCGTCCCAGTGTGAATCCGATGGGAGGCGAGGCTGATATGTCCATTTGTTTCGAGGGCCGAGTGAGTGACTGGCTTGAGGATTTTTTCCGTTCGATCGGCGCAGCGTACGAACGTCTTGAAGTCAGCCCCGGTCGTGACAATGTGATTGCGCGGTACGAATCGCCCGGAGCAGATTTCACAATCCTGCTGGATGCGCATCAGGACACTGTGCCTGTGGCCGGAATGACGATCGCGCCTTTCGAGCCAAAAGTCGCGGACGGTCGGCTCTATGGGCGCGGTGCATGTGACGTCAAAGGCGGGATGGCGGCGATGCTGTTTGCGTTTCGTCGATTGATCCTGGAACGACCCGCCGGGGCAGCAAATGTTGTGCTCAGCTGCACGTGCGACGAAGAGGCAACGATCACCGGCATTACGGATCTCGTGAGTTATTGGTCCTCAGGCAGGCGACGAACAAATCTGTTACGTACAAGGCCAGACGTTGCTGTCATCGCAGAACCGACGGGACTGGATGTCGTCGTGGCTCATCGTGGCGTCACACGCTTCAAAATTCGCACGCAGGGTCGAGCCTGTCACAGTTCCGATCCGACTCAGGGCATTAACGCCATTTACCGCATGGCCGAACTCGTATCGGCCCTCCAGGAATACTCTGAAAACCTGGCGCTGACCGTCAAGGCACATCCACTGTGTGGCAGTGCGACTTTGAGCGTCGGAAAGATCCATGGGGGAACCAGCGTCAACATTGTGCCGGATGAATGCGTCATCGAAGTCGATCGACGCGTGACCCCCGGCGAAGACGGCGGCCGAGTTGTCTCGGACATCCGCGAGTTTCTGGCGTCACGCCTGAACTTCGACTTTGAATTTGACCCGCCGTGGATTGAATGCGGTGCATTGACGGACGCCAACAACGCCGCATTGGCGAGCGCAGTTTTGGAGTGCGCCGCTGCAGTCGATGGACCACACGCAGTGGTCGGAGTTCCTTACGGCACTCACGCCTCCCAAACCTGCGCCGCCGGAGTTCCCTCGGTCGTATTTGGACCTGGATCAATTCAACAGGCGCATACCAAAGACGAATTCATCGACATCGCACAGCTGGAAAAAGCCGCCGAGGTGTATTTTCAACTTTGCACAAGCTCGGGACGAACTCAGTAGTATGCCACTGGCTCTGCAAGTGCATTGGGGCGTTGTGTGGATTTTCGTCGATGAAAGACACTCAAGCGAGAGGAAGTGGCCTGTTGAATGTGCCGCAGCCGGATGCAGATCCCGGACGCCATTCTTCAGGCTGTAGAGCTGCTTCACCTCGTCGTGGCTCCGCACGCGGTTAAACACGGCAAGAAGGCACCGCCACCAGAATCACAGGGCTCAATAACGCCAAACCCGGTCCCCGAGCCGTCATGAACGGCCTCGAATGCCTTGCCAATAGCTACGGATCAGAAATCACGTGCATCAATGAGGAGCTGAACATCGCCCAATCCCCACTCCGCGTTTACCGTCCTCGCCTCGAAAGCCCCTTCGCCCACGACGCCTACATGCAGGAACTCACGCAACTCCGCAAAGGCCTGAAAGAATGCCGATCTGCATGGTAACACACCGGACAAGCCATCGGTCTCGGTATTGATAATCGCCGCAAATATCTGCGTCCTCTTCACGGCAAACGATCCATACATGCGGGATTATTGCCTGGTGGTACCGTCGGATTGCGTCTCTTCAAACACAGACGTGAAAATCGCTACGCACTGGAGCAGATGCGTACGATCCTGAAAGCCGACACTCGGCCCTCAACCGAGCTTTGTTTCAGAAAGTTCATGGAATTGAATGCGACGTTGACTGCTTCCTGAATCCGTTTCCGGGACCGAGATCAAATGACTGATTACAGGATAGGGTGTGCGGGATGGACGGTGCGCAAAGAACATGCCGACCTGTTCCCGACCGGTGACAGCCACCTCGCACGATACGCGGAGTGTTTTCGAGCCGTCGAGATCAATTCCTCCTTCTACCGATCTCACCGCACAGCTACGTACGCGCGCTGGGCAGCGACCGTGCCATCGGATTTCATGTTCGCCGTGAAAGTGCCAGGAGAAGTCACCCACAAGCGGCGCCTCGTGGAAACTTCGGAGGTCCTGATCAACTTCCTGTCTGAAGTTGAAGGCCTCGAAAATAAACTCGGGGTGCTCCTGCTTCAGCTGCCTCCGAGCCTGGGGTTTGACAGGGAGATTGCCGTTCGGTTTTTCGAAACCTTGCGCTCGAGGTTCAGCGGGAATGTTGTCTGCGAGCCACGGCATGAAACCTGGTTCACAGTCGGTGCGTCCCGGCTTCTGCAAACTTTTCAAGTAGGACGCGTCATTGCCGATCCGACAGTGGTTCCTCTATTGGACGATGTCAGCGGCGTGAGCGACACGGTGTACTACCGCCTGCATGGGTCGCCGCGCATCTACTACTCTTCCTACACAGACGACGACATCGCTGCGCTCGTCAAAAAGTTGCGCGGACACGCCGAAGGCCGAACGGCTTGGTGCATTTTCGACAACACCGCGTTTGGAGCAGCCACAGTCAATGCTCTCGCGGTCCAGAAGCAGCTCATGGCCGAAGAAGAAACGACGGGGGATTGACTCCGGGAGAAATGGTCGCCAAGCTGTTCAACAGTCAGCCGATTTTCCCGTTTGCAGGCTCAAAGGTAGGTAGTACTACCTGCCCTGAGGCCGGTTTGACCGTCAATGAACTGGTTCTCTCCTTCATGCGTCATGCCTATGGCCATGCTTAACCGAACTGCCTGGTCGCGTGCAAGGGGGCACGCTCTGTAAGCCGCCGACTCGCCCACTGATGACGCTACTTTGATTCCAAACGGAAGCTGTCCATGACAATGGACTGATCGACCTTGCCGTAGGCATCGTCACCTCCGATGTGACCAAAGACGAAAATCCGACCGTCCGTAGTTTGCAGCGAGCGGGGATAATAGGCCGTTCCGGGAACATCGAGCTTGTGCCAGGCGTGGCCGGCGTCGCTGGTCCAGTGAATGCCGTCGCTTGCGACGTGAAGGATTGGGCCTTCGCGCGTGGCGAGCAACTCCGGCTGACCGCTGTGCGGCAAGATCGACGGCGCGGCATCTTGCGCGACCCAGGTGTCGTCCGATTTCTTGAGCGTGCTCTGCCAGCGCTTGGCATCGCTTGCACGGCGGAAGATGCAAAGCAGATCGCCGCCGACGAGTTCGGCGATGTCGAACTCCTCGGTCCAGCCGCCGCGCTGCTCGTTGGTGACTACGGCCAGCGGCCCCTTCCATGAACGGCCTTGATCGAAGGAAGCCAGCATTGCCGGCTCCACCATTTTGCTGAATTCCTCACGCGTCTGGCTGCTGGCGGCGGCCTGGGCCAGCCCGACCAGCAGGACGACTCGACCGTCGCGGAGCACGCGAATGCGTCGCGGCCAGGTCGAGTACTTTGCGGCATCCAGCGGCAGTTCAGGCTTGCCCCAAGTCTTGGTTGCATCGCTGGATCGCTGCAAAAACCCTGTCTGCGGCAGTTCCGGATCGTAAGGCAGATAGAATCCAAATACGCCGCGCAGCACAGTGCCATCGCCCAGCGCAGTTTGCGCCTCGTTCGTAACGCCGTTCATGCACGACTCGAAGGCATCGGCGCTAACCTCTTTCCAGGTCTTCCCGGAGTCGGTCGAGCGCAGATGCACGTTCCGCAGGTCGAGCCCCGTCATGTCATAGCCAGGGTTACCAGGCGGAGGCCACGTCAGTCGCTTCTGCACTTCCTCGGGCGCGTGCGGCCGACCTTCAACCGGCCCCGTCGCCTGCGTGAAACTCACCATCAGGCTATCGTCCGGCATCGTCCAGGCGCCCACCCAACTCGTGAAGCCAGGCTTCTGCGGCGAGTGATAGATCGTTTGCCGCTTGTGCTCGACGGCAGTCAGTATTTTCAGGGAAGACTGCGCGAGCAGATTGTTCATCTCCTTGCCCAAGGCATCCCCCACGAGGAAATAAGTCTCCGCGTTGCCGAACTCGTGGTGGCCGTGCGAGGGATTCGGCGACTCCTCCGGCTTGCGGACAAAGTCATGCGTCTGGACAAACGCCACGGTGCCCGTGAACTCTGGTCGGGCCGCTGCCGCCGCCTGCGCCTTGCGCAGCGCATCCCACTGCCCCTCGGCCTTAACCCACGGTCCCGTCAGTTCGCCGATAACCACCGGGAGCTTGGGCGACTTGAGATCCCGCCGCACATCGTTGATGAGATGCACGAGGTTCTGCTCATAGGTGGGGACGGCGTTCCTGGCATCCACGCCATCGTTCCAGCCCTGATACCAAATTAGTCCTGCCAACTCGACGCTGCGCCCCTTGAGTGCCGGGAAGTCCTGCTCCAGCGAGGCCAGCGCTTCGCCCACTTGTGCGATCATCTTCGTGTAATACGGTCCCACCTTGCCACCGGCCGACGGCGGGCGAAAATCTTCGTGAAGACTCTTGCCTCCCCAAGCGGTCTTGATGAGCAGCACCGGATTCTCAAACTGATCGCCGATGACGTGTCCGAACTGCAACTCTGGTCCGAAATGATGCCGGTCGCCGTAGACGGAAAACCCAAGACGGAGCGGGCCGGCCAGCAACGGAGCGTCTTCGCGCTGATAGTACACCCACACGTCGTTGCGCACAGTCCATTCGCCGTTGGCATTGCGAAGATGCCCAAACTGCCTGGCTTTGGCCGGATCGGCCAGCAGCGCCTTGAGCGTCCCCTTCCCCTCGTTGTAGTCCTTACCTTCCAAATCCACGACCGCCTGCCCCTCCATGTTCGACTGCCCGGCGAGAATGAAAACCTTGACGGGCAGCAGGGCTTCGTCGGCGGAGAATGCTGCCAGCGGTAGCAGGAGCAAGGCGATGCAGGTGAGGGGAGCGTATGTCATGCGATTTATGCCTGGAGAGTGCGTGACGTTATTGATAGCAGGAGGTGAGTTTAGACCGGCATGTAGTTCGGTGACGGTCAGTCGCGGTAGTTTTTGCTTCAACAAGTCCGCGGCGGCGGGGCTGAGTTTAACGTCGGTCACGGAGAAGAACAGGAAGGCATCGAGTCGAGCCAGATGCTCCAGCCCAGCACTGGTGAGTTTTGGAAACGAAAAAGGTGTCAGGAACCGAATCATCCATTCAGGGGGTAGCGGGGGTTGTTCATTGTTTCAGGAGAGTTATCAAAGGTGCATAGCACCTGTTCTTTCGTTTCTTTGATGAGTGCTTCGGAAGAATTATCGGCGGCTGGCTACGTTCAGAGACATCGGGAATTCGAAACCAAGTCAAATCGATCTCTGCACGAAATATTTGACGCGGGAAACATCAAGTTGGGGATGTCACTCGGTTGAAAAAAAATTTGAAAGTAAACTATTGCGAAATGCGTGAATAATTGCGACCGCGATGCCACTTTGGGCGGCTTGGTTCGGCGAGCGCTGGGGAGCACTTCATCGTGCACTGCGCTCCTGAACGGCAAATGTGAGTGGAGCAGACATCTCACGTGGACTCCAGAAGATGGGTGCTGTCCGATTCGGACGGGGTGAGTTTGGCTTCCGGCTTTCGAAGCGGTGGTTCCGTTGGTGGCTCGAATCGCTTCACGTCAATTGTCCTTCACTGCCCTACGTTTCAACTCGGCGTCCGCCGCTTCCACGCTCTGCAAATTCACCAGCGCCGCCACGCTGGCCTGCAATACAAGCCGCATCAAATCGGGTTCTTTGGCGGATCCATTCAAATGGTCCGGGCAACGAATCAAACCAGCGACACCCCAATCTCTGGCTCGCGATCAGTCCGAATTGCCTGAATGAAAGTGAACTGCGCGTCACGGCTGATATCCGTCACGTGGAACCCGAGTCGTTCCAGTCGCTTTCGGACTCAGTCTAGATTGCTGCCAGTCATCGAACGGACATTCTCAAGCCGATCGTTCCACTTGGGGTCCAGCCTCAGTCACGGAAAAACTTGGAAACGAAACTGGCCACAAACGCTGCAGGAACCACGAGAACGAAAAAGACGACGCATCGCAGGAATGCCGATTGTTCGATCAATCGCGATGCGGAGGGGCTCAGTCGATAGTACCAATGGACGAGTTGCCCGCCAGTTGAGTATTTCAACAGCACTACGTCTCGGAAACCTCGTAACTGAATCACTGCTGAGTGGTTCGCATCCCCTGCGGCTGCGGTGGCGATGAAGCAACCTGGCGATTCCGGCAATTGGGGCGATTCAAATGTGGGGTCAAGGCGATAGATTTCTGCAATCAGCCTTCCGCGAGTGCCAACAACGCGATCGCGTGCCGTTGTATTAGAACCCGATTCCTTGAATGAAGAAACAAGCGATCTCCCCAATACTTTGTCCAATTCGACGAGCGCTTTCTTGGATGCAACCAAGGTCGGTGCAAGATCCCGTGCAAACATGATGGCGTCAACACTCGACATGTAACCTTTTTCGTGTAGTTCGTTCGAAACTCTCTCCACTCTTTTATTTCGCAAGGTGAGCTGCAGGCCAATGTTCACCTCATTGGTCAGCGGTTCTTTCTGCGCATCGTCGCGTGCCTTGGCGTAAGCCTTGTCTACAAGCTCTCGATAGCCCCTCACTGCCGTGAAGATGTGCTCCTGCAACGATGGGATTATCTGCCGTACTTCACTGGATTTGATCGCTTCATTGATGCAAAGCCTCACTTCATTGAGGCGGAAGTCCGGTGGAAGTGATACGTACGCTGTGGCCAATCCCTTGGTACACCATGCGAACGCATCATTGGGTTCAAGTTCAATCGCCTTGGCGGCATACGTATAGGCATCCTGGTAGACACCGGCGTTCAGCGATTGCAGGGCGAGCTGGTGATACTTCTTCCATTGCGGATTCGACGATTCTGTTGCTGAGTCTTCACTGGTGGCGGAGTCTGCCATTGGCATCGGAGACGGCGAGTTGTTCAGGGGTTCGACGAGTGGCATCGGTGACGTAACTGCGCTGAGAGTGACCTTCGTTCGGTCCGGCGAAACTGGCACTTCCACCCAATCAGAATTCACAGGTTCGTTGTACGTTTTTCTGAAATCGGGGCGCGGGGGTGGGCCAGGGTTGAATGCAGAGCGAAACGCCTTCACTGTCCACGCATACGCAGCCGTAAGTGATGAAACAATGCAGGGAACGATCTGCGCGCAGGTATAGACCCAAGCTTGTTTTAGTCGGGGCACAATCTCGCGTTGTGAGAAATCCAGCGTGACGTTCCAGTATCGTTGCGCATGCCGGATGCCCTGTGCAATCACACCGTCTGGTTCAGCTGGAACTTTGGCCAGTACCAGCGTGAATCGATACTTCTGCCCGCATTCGCAGACGTCTGTCTTGCCGATCCATTCACCGCGCGCTTGCCTTTGACTGCCGCACTTTGGACAGGCAAGAAGGAATACTTCAACTCCGCTCGTCTGCGATTTTTCGCTAGGTACGATTCGACGCAAAGACTTGCCGCATTCACACATGGCTTCTGAATCGACGTCAAACTCAACAAGCCGTCCGCAGTCTGGACAGGTCAGCGAATCATTAGGCATTGTGATTTTCTTATTGTCGAACGGTGTTGAGATGACGAAGGGAGTCGGCGCACGTTTGGTCATCACATGTTGCCTGGAACTTCAATCTACTTGACTGTTGTCCTTCTTCATCGACTGCAGTATCTGAAGTATCGCCGCCTGATTCACTGTACTGGTTCTGACATCGATGGCAACGTTCACCGCCAGTATCATCATTTCCGCAAGAGCAAGGGCGCCTAGAGATGACGCAAGAACGAAAAATTCGTTGAGCAGCATTACCCCATCGACGGATTTAGCTGTTAAGGTTTTCAGCATAAAGATAGGCGAAAAGGCCAAGCCCACACAGGCAAAAAAACGAATGAGCAACACCCATTGCTGAACGGCCACTGGTCGATTTACTGGGTGGCGGGGTGGATTCTTAATCCCCGGCACATGCTTCTGTTGCTTTGCTTCTTTTTCCAAGTCCTCACGCATAGCCCGTTCGCGCAGAGCCTTCTCACGCTCTGCCGCTTTTTCACATACGGGGCACTGTGCGCGATTCGCGTCGGAAGCCGGGACACGAAAAGTCCGCTCACACTCTGGGCATTTGAACAAAAATTTGTCTTCGTCCGACATCACGCTATCTCCGCTGATCCAAGGTGAAAGAATTGAGACCGACAAAATGGGCGTTGAACCATCAGCGATTCGATTTCTGCCTAGCTCGCAAAATTGGGGCGATCGTTGATTGGCGACTTCTGAGTAAACCCATCAACTCTGGATCCAACGTTGATGTAAGCGCAGACGTGTCGAATCTGACCCAGGAGTTTCCGACATTGTTTGACACCGCCACCATCTTTCCCCCGGCCTTTACAAATATTGCCATTGCGTCTTCAGTGCGGATGGTTCCAGTAATGAGTCCCATCTGTTCAGGGGTTACCGGCAGGGAAATTGCGATTCTGCGCAGGTAGCCCTTGATTGACTGGACGGAGACGATCAGCCATACCAATAAGGCGACATCCAGCAGCAAGCCAATCCAGATTGCAACTTCCATATCGGAAACTCCCCTGATTCATTCAAGTTTGCAGGTTGGTCAACCACAGCTCTAACCTTGTGTTGAAAAGCATGGCGTTGAGCGGAGTCTATGCCGAGTGCCTTCACCATGCGAATGAACCAAACGCGGGACC
>JBBJME010000104.1:0-22818 GCA_037719765.1 Planctomycetaceae bacterium | reverse complement strand
CTCCGATGGAGATAGCGAGAATGCCGCAGACACCCTTTCTATACACTTTCCGTACGGCACTGCTGAAATCCCCGCCCCAGGCGTTTCGATCAGTTGGTGCTGTCGTCATGGTCAGGGAGTTCACTCTTTTGGACTGTCGGGCGGTGAGCGATTGACGAAGATGACAGCGACCATTCCACCAATCACTGCTCCACCCCCCGCAGCTGCAAGTGCAGTTATCAGTTGAGTCACCCCTCTCGCCCAGTTATCAACCGGATCTGCGGCGGGTCTGATGTCCGTGTCAAGTCTGAACCAAACTAATGCGCACACAAACCCTCCGGCGGATCCTAGCAGAACGCCGAGAAGTCGTTTTAAGTGAATGTTAGCTGCGTGCACGGTCGCTGAATCACGCAGAGGATAAACTTTCCGAAAAGCGCTGCTGCGAGCCAAGATTTGCCATGTCGGTTCGGCCCATGCTGGTTTCTGAGATCACCGATGAACTCGACGGTTGCGAATCCCAATTCAGAATATTCTTACGGGGCGGAGGCATCCCTCGCGTCGACTGTTGCTCGAAATGTGCCGGCAAACTGCGCTCCTCGTTCGCCGGGTATCTGCAGGAAGATGCGCCCTGGTATCTCACCGTTCTCCTCTTTCCGAAACTCAAGCGACAGATAGTAACCCACTGTCACGAGCTCGAAGGAAGACATTCCAGAATCACCCTCCCGCTTTGCAGAGAGATGAACATGCGGGCTGCCGAATTCGTTGCCGCCTCGCACCAAAAAGGACTTTTCTGCTGGACTGCCGTCATTCAGAAACAGAAACACTTTCACTGCGGCATCAGGAAAAAAATCTGCCCCGCTGCGAAATTCCAACCAGGCTCCGTTGTAAGTCGCTTTATCCGGTTCGAACGGTCGGCCCATGATCGTGCCCTGCACCGGTTGTTCCGGGATGGATATTTTGGGGCCAAGGTCCGATTTTGGCGACGCACTGTAATCATCACGCGTGTCAACTCCGAGCCCGTCGTTTCTGACCTCCATCTTGTACAATTCCCCACCAATTTCGACCGAAGCTTCAGCAGTAGAGGCGTCGATGTACCACACCCCGCCCACATTTTTCATTTCTACGCTTTCCAGCTCATCTCTATTCGCTGCGGATGAATCGGGAGCAACAATCGCCCGGTCGTCTTTCACGGTTTTGATTTTGACTTGATTGGCATCCGGAAAATGATCAAGTAGTTCCTGGGCGGCGTTTCCGTCCAACCCTCCCAAAAACTCAACGAGCACCCTCCCGGGGTCGGTGAGATGGGGCCAGACTGCTTCCGGGCCAGACAACAAGTTGTATTCCAATTGTTTCAAACTGTATTTATCCTCAATATTTGCCGCGTGTTCCACATCGGGAGAGAGCATCAGGCAGAAGAGGAGCAACTCCCGTTGTGCTGCGGGGGTCATGGTCGTCGTCATTTCCGACCACTGCCCCTGCTTCCTCGCTTCATTGAAGCTCCGCAAAGTTGCAGCCGGAGTACCTTGGCGGCGTTCTGCCTGCTTGAGTCCAGTTGAAGTCGCAGGTTGCTCCGAGTCGCCACCGCTACGTAGGGGAATGTCTGAGGAATTTGGACCGGAGTCGAAACACCCGATTCCATGGAAGGCCAGCACGAACGTCAAAAGTGTCGAGTACCGGTTCTGCATCGGCTCGGTCTCTGCTGCAAGAAGGTCTGACGGTGAAACGGGCTGATCGCTCTTAGTGCCACCCGTGGGAATTGAGTTACCTATGGAAACGTCTAGTCATCACCTGTAGAAAAACGGAGTTGAAGAGTATCAAAATTTCGGTTCATTGTGAAATGAAGTGCGCAGCGCAGAATCCAGGGAATTGTTTGGTGATCGAGAAGATTTGGCACCTGGTCTGTAAGACGATCTTTCCGGAACTGTAATCCAAAGCCGAGCAATGTCGGAAGCTGCTCAAAGACAAAGGCCGAGGCGACAAGGAATAATTTTCAGTCTCTCTTATACCGTGGCACTTATGGCGTAGCGATTTTCACTGTCCCTTCGCCAGTGGAGGCTGGCGATATGAATACCATCGAACGTAAAGCTATGATCCTGCATACCAACGACATGCATGGGCATCTAACCGCCAGGCAGGGTTGGAGCGATTTCTGTTTCGACTCAGTGTCTCGCCCCATGTCGACATATTCCTCTTGAAAGGGGCTTTGATGATGACGGCTTGGGGGAGCGCCGGCGACCCGACCAACGCGAGACATCGACCTGTTGGCCTACTTGCCGAAACAATTTCAATCGCTCGTCTAGATCATCCGAGCGATTTGTAGACAGGAAGTCGAGCCAGATAATCAAGCTTTGACCCCACATGCACTGATGCTGACTGACCAGGCACTGCAAACGCCAGCCTCAGCGATAATGTTTCTGTGAGTGGCTACGGGATGGCTGCGTCCTAATGACGAATACGGCGAGTCAGGAACGGAAGCGAGTGGAACGAAAACCTCTTTGTACAATGCACTGTGAGAATTGCCTCCTCTCACTCCCGTCCATGCAGTTTCATCCACGTTCGTTAGATTTCAGTGGGGGAACGGCTCACACTGCCGGGAATGCCTAAAAGCCCACTATTCCCCGTCGATCGCACGGGCCTGATGGCCTGAGTTCAATTCAGGCAGTCAAGTCCGTGCTTCGATTCGAGTGAATGTGGTTGTGACATTCTGACCTGCATTAAAACCGTTTGCAGAACCGAGTTCGACTCGCTTCCAGTCACGACAGAAATCTGCAGTGGCGGGATTCAAATACGCATCCTTCACTCAACATGCACGGACAGGAAAGAGCCGAGCCTTGGCCCCTGAAAATGTCTGGGCGAAAACGGTGGACAGCGATTGATTCTGCCTCACCGCTGACAAGTACTGACGGATCGTAGTTCGTTTTGGCATGCGGTAGGCTGCAGGTGACATTTGCTCAGGCTTCGAAACAAGAAATCCTTCATTGCTGCAAGCACGATTCAGCCGGGCAACGCATCCTCGAAGTTGGAATAGCGGAGTCCCGTTCTTTCGGGGGATTCCACAAGCATCAATAACGCACGAGGCTGATTTCTGAGTTGTCCGAGAACTGTCCGAGAAGTGTCCGAAAATGCTTGGTACAGATTCGAAATACATGTAAAATCTGGAATTGTGAGGCGAACGGAAAGTGCTTCATTTCCAGTCAAATACGGCATAAAACGCGGCGTTTTCGCGAGGGATCACATTAATCTGTGACTCGTAATTGGACGGCCTCCGAAGCCGAAGGTTGTGGGTTCGACCCCCGCCCGGGAAATTTTCTTAAAGCCTTGCAAGCAAAGGCTTTAACCCTGATAACTCCTCAGCAGACAGCTGTGTGTTCGGACAATGTGCCAGCCTCGCCGATTTCGATCAGCCTCATTCGTCATTCCTTACAACCATTGCAATGAGCCGGTGATCGCATCAATCTTCTCGGCGTCATTCGGGCCGATGGCGAGACAGGTCCGGGTTGGCTCGCCGCGGAACTCGGTCTTGCTGCTGTGCGTTATCAGATGGACTTCGAGGCCAGCAGCGACCGCCTTGTCGTGAATTCCCATCAACTCTTCCTCGCTGTCCACTCGGCAGCACACCTTGGCGAATGCACCAGTCAGCCACGCCCGCTCGACTTCGGAGAAGTCATCCAGTGAGACTGAGCCTTGGTCCTGCAAGCGACGACAGATGAAGGAAATCGAGGCGTGCGCACCCTGTGCGATCTGCTTGCCACGACGCATCTTCAAGTCGTGACGCATCACGATCACAAGATGCCCCCGGCATTGCAGGAACATCTCACCGGCGTCCCCGCCCTCATTGCTGTGTCTGCATGGGATGCCCAGCCGACAGGAGGTTGTTCGCGGGGCTGCTTACGGCTGACAAAGTGCTGATAGAATGATCGAATGCTTCTCATTCGCCTGAGCAAAATCATTTGAGCATCGCCCTACACAATTCTTCGCCTGATGATTGGGCTGATCGGCAAGTGTACTCGTGGCAAAGTTCTTCGCAGGTGGCCGCTTGAATTCTGCGATGGAGGCGTCGGCTGGTTTCTTTGTCACCTGCCCAGCGATTATGTCATGGCAATGACGTTGGGCCACATCATCCTTGGCCGCTCGGAAGCGGCACTGACATTTCCAGAGGACACGAACTGGTCCACGACTGCACCCGCGCAGTCCGCACTTTCACAACTCATGTTGCCAGCCCGTCGCGTTCATGATCTGGCTGTTCCCGGACGAATCGAGCAGCCGCACGCCTGAGCCAGTTGACACGCGACCGATCTGGTAAAGCGACACAGCCGCCTCGTCGGCAGCGGCCTGTAATTGCGCAACTGCGGATGCACGTACAGTGAACAGCAATTCGAAATCTTCGCCATCGCCTAATGCAGCTGCCAGTCGTCTGCCGGACGACCATTCTGCAGGCACATCGGCATGAACAGGAATCGCCGAGGCGGAAATCTCGGCCTCCGTACCGCTCGCTTCCATCATGCGATGCAGGTCAAGTGACAAGCCATCGGAGAGATCCAGCATCGCACGCACTTCCACCGTACGCGCCAGCCATGCGGATATCTGCAGACGCGGCATGAAAGTCAGATGGCGACCGCCATGCAGACTTCCGCCGAGCGGGCCTGTCACAAAAATTGCATCTCCGGCCCTGGCGTCTGAACGAAGAAATGGTCGGCCGGAAAATGGGACGCCTGTCAGGCAGACGTTGATCGCGAACGGCCCTTGCCAGGAATTTGTATCACCGCCGGCAAGGGAAAACTGAAACTCGTCCGTCATCTGCTGAATGCCCCGATACAACTCACGCAGAAAATCCGGCGAGGCCTGAAGGCGATCCTGGGGGACAGCCAGCGACACGAATGCCGCCGTTGGTCGGCAGCCCATCGCCGCGAGATCACTCAGATTGACTGCCACTGCCTTGCGGCCGGCAAGGAACGGACTCGTCACATTGAGGTCAAAATGGACTCCGTCCAGCAAGAGATCAGTGACGATCACCTGTTGCGAATCTGCTGAGACGTCCAGTACGGCGCCGTCGTCACCAATGCCGATCTGCACCGGAGGAAGTGTCGGGAACTGCGCCTGCAAGTCGCGGATGAATTGTCGCTCGTTCGTCACCTGAGGAATTCCGGATTACGGCTGCATTGGCAGTTGCAGCATGATGCGTTTCCCGCTGCGAACCACTTCGACCGCGACTTTGTCTCCGGGCACGTGCTGCGTGACACCATATCGCAGCACATCAGAATCTGTCACAAGATCACTGTGGCTATCATACATCACGACGACGTCGTCTTTTTGAAATCCAGCGTTCTTTGCTGCAGCATGAGGTCCGTACTGACCCACATGTTTCACACGCAACGCCATACCTTCGACCGGAATTCCGCCTTTGCCACGTTCGTCGTCTGCCACAGGTTCAAGGACCAGACCACCAGTCACCATGCGCCGCAGACCCCATGCACTCACACGCCAGGAAATATCGTCGAGTTCCCGCCATCCGGCTGGCAGACTGACCGTGAGTTCGGTCTGAGTTCCATCACGATCGACCACCGCTTTCAATTCGCCTTCTTCTGCCGGTGTGGAATGCAGGACCCACTGCAGGTCGGCCATTGACAGCAGTGGCTGGCCCTGAAGTTTGAGAATCGCATCACCTGGCCGAAATCCCGCCTTCGCTGCGATCGTATCCGGTTGGACGGCCTTGACTGTGGCACTGTGGTTTGGATCCAGAAGAAGTCCCAATGATTTTGGATGTGGATACGGATTCAGGACGGCCGCCGGAATCGCTTCGCCCTTCGCTCGATAGAAGTCACGGACCGCATCTCCAATCTGATGACAGTGAATGCAGCTTTTCGCGACTTCGCCTTCGTAGTTCAGACTGCTCGTGAATTTTTCCTTCAGCGAAGGAAAATCTTCCGGATGGACGAACAAGGGAGCTGGCCCTGTCTTACCCCGCAGCGCAGTGGAATTGTTCGGATAATCATGATGAAGTGCCAGGGCTCCGTTCAACGCTTCAGCAAGCCCCTTCAGCGAGACATCACCAATCCATTCGGTGCGATGCGAACGAGTCCCGAAACGACCATAGATTGTGCGATCCGCATTCAGCATGAAGACGGAGAACGACTGATCTGTGTCAAACTGAAACAGTGAGAGATCAAGTCCGTTTGTTGATACAATCCGCACGCAGACGAACTTTTCAAGCAACGGACGCAGCACCGGATCACGGTCCACCAGTTCGTCGTCGAGCTTAACGCATTCTTCGCACGGAATGCATCGCAGTACAACCAGTAACGGCTTGCCGCTCTCTTTGGCAACATCGAAGGCGTGCGCCAGATCGTTGTAGATCCAGAAGCCTTCCGTGGTGACTTTTTCACGATCCTCGCGGACCATCTGGTCGCGAGTTTTCTTTTCCTGAGCAATCGCGGGAACGCAGGCGATGATCGGAATCAAGAGATACAGGAGAGCAGACCGAGGCATTTGCATTTTGGTGCTTCCAAGAGCGGTTAGCGAATAGCGGTAGAAGAGTTCGTGAGAACTGTCGCGCTCAGCAGCAGCAGCAGCAGCACGGCTCGGATTCTAACGAATCCGCCTACAACAACAAAACCGCTCGCATCTGAAGAGATGTCGCCGTCTGCCTCAATTCTTTTCCGCCGTGTCCTTTGCTTCTGTCGCCGCAGCATCAGAATCTGCAGGTGCTGCTGGTGCTCGAATCAGTGTCACACTGTTGCGCACGTAGGAATTTGTTTCCGGGCCGGGTTGTGTCACGGTCATCGTCGCATCATAGAAATCAAGTTTGCCAATGATGCGACCCACGGACGGCAGCAATCCGGATAATTCCTGAACGACTTGAAGTGCCTCTGCACCTTCTCCCTGGGTCTGTCCCTGGATCATTCCCAGAATCATCGGAGCCATAATACCCAACTGCTGCATGGCCTGTGACATTGCTCGGATGTTTTCACCAGTGTTCGTGAAACTGATCGAACACACGGGCCCGTCGATTGACAATCCGAATTCGCTGAAGCGGTCACCGTCAGCCCACACAGGAGCCTCACCACTCTTCGCAGCCAGCACGGCTTCCACAGCAGAAACCTTCGATCCCAGAATCATCCACCCGTCTTTGAATCCGAGAACGGGATCCAACTGAGCCATCGAAAGAGCGTTGGCCTTCAACTGCAGAAAACCATCGAGTCCTGCCACTTCCTCAACCGCTACACCCTGCTGTTTGACCTGCGGAATCTCTTGCAGTGCATTGATGCCTCGATGGAGCAGTTCTTCGATATGCTCAGGCTCTGTGCACCGCAACATCAGGACTGAGTCTGCTCGCTTTCCAAACGGTGTTACAGGCCCTGGTAATGAGACTGAGGCAAATTCACCAGTGAACGATTGCAGGATGTCCTCACGCACATGGATATCAAATTGATCCTGCCGAGCGGCGAATTCTTCAAGGCCACTTTTCACCTCGGGAAACCGGGCCGGGATTTCCTGCATCGCCCAGTCATAGAATGGTAACAGCGTGCAGCCGCTGTTGAGCGAAAATCCCACGGTATCTGCAGGCACAAAACTTTTCCAGTTTTCGTATGACTGCTGGTTCATCAGCATCCGGCCCAGAACGGTTTCGCCCGCATTTTCGCTGAGCTTCCCGTACGCGGCCGTGCGTTGCTGAAAACCATCGGTGTACCGTACATTGACTTCGTAGTCGAATGCACTGCATTGATTGATCAGCTCTGTCAGCAGTCCCGTGATTCGCGCTGCTTCCGGTTCTCCGTTACTCACGCGTGTGATGAATTGAGGAATCTCGTGCAACTGCGACATCAGTTGCTTGCCGTCAAAAAACGAGTGCATCTTCCGCTGCCGGGAGTCGTGTCAGTGCATCAACCACACGCGGATCATCAAACCTGGAATCTGCGGTGGGTTATCGATGAGTTCCAGACCGGCCTGAGCAAAATCCAGCGATGTCGTGAAGACAAAAATATCGCCCTTGATACCGACTGCAGGCTGAAACGTCATCGGCACTTCTGGAGGCAACTGCAAGTATGTCAGATCCACTCCTTCCACGTTCTTTGTGGTCACCGGCAACTTGCCCTGCGACGCATCTGAAGCCAGCCTGAACAGATTCTCGATTCCTTGACGAAGAGATTCTGCACCATCGTCCGGTATTCGAACCATCAGCAGATGCAGCGAGGTGGGGCCTTCCATCTTCTGCGCGTACATCACTTCGCTGGCATTTGCGAGCTGATCCCATTGCACTGGGGCGAGTGCATTCTGCAGACTTGACTTGATTGCCAGGAACTGTGCGGCATCGCCGTCCGACATGTGGCTTTGAACGATCTGCAGTGATTTCTCAATGATCTTTGACTTGGCGATCTCATCCCACACGGCCTGTTCGTGTACCTTTAAGTAGTCCCGTTCGGGATTCTGTCCTGTTGCCCAGATTGCCATGTAGGCCTCGGGCGGTGCCGCATCACGCAGGTCCGCAGCATCCACAGTCAGCGCATGCAGACAAAGGCCTCCGAGCCCCAAAGCAAGCACTGTGAATCGACGTCTTAAGCAGCACTGATTCATTTGAGTTTCTCCATTACGGCAGGAGGTCGGAAGTAATTTATCTCGTTTTGGTAGCCACGTTCGCCTGGCGTGGGCAAACCACAAACTGACGACCGAGTACCACATTGTCACGCATGTTACCTAATTGTTGACACAAACACCTCGCAGGATCTTTCCTGGCTGTTCGACAGTGCGACAGAATTCCTGGCCACTCCACGTCGAAATGCCTCCACGCCACGTGACTCTCCGTTGCCGAGTGACAATGAATCCCCACAACTTTTTGCAACATATTTGGGCAGACTTGCTGTTACGAGAGCCCACACAATCATCTGAAGAACAATCCCACAAATGTTCAGAAATCACCAGTCGCCCGTAAATTGCTGCTTTCTTCGCGAAGAATGCTCTGTCAATCACTCGATCTGGCCGGGGTTGGACTCAAAGCGGCATGACGTCTGCTAAAAGAACGTTTTGCGAAAAGATTCTTGGTTTTGATAGAACTTTTATGAGTATCTGCTTGCACGAGTGTAGTGATGAGTGTACACCTCAAAGTCTTTTATTCTAGAGGTTTTCACAAACCTTATTTTTGTGAGGATCTGTCCCTGGATGTTTGATCAGGCGACGATGGGTTGCCTGATCGAGTTTTCTGATTTCTTATTCTGTGAGGTATCGCAAATGAAGAGATTTCGTCCTGATGTCAGCTGCCCATGCGGGCGGCGCGGATTTACCCTGATTGAATTACTTGTTGTGATTGCGATTATCGCGATTCTTATCGCACTGCTTCTGCCAGCCGTTCAGCAAGCTCGCGAAGCGGCTCGACGGACACAGTGCAAGAACAACATGAAGCAGATTGCTCTTGCTGTTCACAATTTCCATGATGTCTATAATCGGTTTCCCGCGGGATATTTTGGTTCTCCCCAGGACGCAGATATCAACTACACGGGGCAACAGTGGCTGGGATTGTTCCCACAGATCCTGCCACAGATGGAACAGCCAGCTCTGTACGAGCAAATCCGCGTTTGGAAGGGTGTCGATCGCCGACCAGACCCAGCGACTCCAGGGGCATTAATCGCTGAAAGAAACTGGTGGGATGATGGGGTTGGAGATATCACCTGGACTGCAGCCCAGGCAAAGTTGTCAGCACTGAGATGTCCTTCCGATATTGAATCCGCAAAGAGTGGGATCATGATCGCATTGCACGCCTACTCGCTTCCAGCGACACCAAACACTCTGAACCTGTCAGCTGGTTATTTTGGCCCACCGGACAACGTTTCCGGCACAACAAGCTACCTTGGCGTTGCTGGCGGTGGCAGCAATGTGGCGGGTGGATGGGCGTATCGAAAAGGAATTTTTGGATCGCGGACGAAGTTTGGATTTCGTGATGTGACTGACGGGACGAGCAATACGCTGTTGATTGGCGAGGCACCCGCCGGTCCGGACTATCAGTACGCCTGGATGGGCGGTGGCTATATGCCAGATGCATGGGGCTTTTCAAAAGCCGCTCCATTTGAAGGCGACTGGTATCAGTTTGGCAGTTATCACACAGGAGTTGTGCAGTTTGCTTTGGCTGACGGATCTGTGCGAGCGATCTCGACGAATATCGACTTCAGAAATGTCTTCCGATGGCTGTCGGCCATGAGTGACGGTAGGGTGATCGGAGAGTTTTAGATAGCGGTTTGGCCATAATTTGAGGTGTTTCTGTTCCGCCTTGATCAGCATTCGCTGGCAAGGCGGTTTTTTTGAATTGATGATGCTTCGTCCTGGTTGCAGCTCTGCATCAGGGAAGCAGTAGAATTAAAGGGCGTGTTCAGTGAAGAATACACGAACGTTTGCTGTTCCTGGGCTGTTGGTTCTCACCCTGATCATTGGATGCGGTGGAGATAACAACACTGTTGAAATTCCAGCAAATCCTGCTGGTCCTCCATCCAGTGGTCCGACCGCCACTGGGCCAGAGGGCGGTGGCGGGGACGACAAAGCTGCTGTGTCAGCTCCACCGGCTATGGAGCCGTAGTCCGCTCCGAAACTTAGTCAGTTGATGCTTGGTCAAGGAATGCCTGGCATAGTGAAATGGACTGCTTTAGGACACTTGCAGAGACTGACTTATTCGTTGCCACCGCAGAGCGATGCATTTTCTGGAGAAGTCGCATCTGAGCCAATCCGCTTGCTCACTATGAGGTTCTGAATTCACTCAGGATGAGTTTGAAAATGCCAGGCGATGCGTCTTCTGATCTGAAAACATTGGGTTTTCCGGCAAACTGACAATATGCCTGCTTGCAAACTAAAGAGGCGGCGGATACAGCTGGAGCCAGTGAATTCTGTTCATTGGTCGCGGTGAGGCTTTGTCAATGAGAAAACGAATTGTTGAGGCTCGTGGCGCACCGGGTCGACATGGGTTTACGTTGATTGAACTGTTGGTCGTCATTGCGATTATTGCTATCCTTGTGGCCCTGTTATTGCCAGCCGTGCAGCAAGCCCGCGAAGCCGCTCGACGTACACAATGCAAAAACAACCTGAAGCAAATCGGGCTGGCGTGTCATAATTTTCATGATACCTACAGCAGATTTCCAGCGGGCTACTTTGGTGCTCCACATACAGTGCAACCGGCACCAAGCGGTTTTTTTGACCATCAGTGGACTGGCGTGCTTCCCCAGTTGTTGCCGCAACTTGAACAAAGCAATGTGTACGAACAGATCAACATCTGGAAAGGCGTCGATCGTCGGCCCGATCCGATGAACCCTGGAAGTCCGCTCCCGGAGACGGGATACTTTAATGACAACCAGACGTTTGCGGTTGGCCAGGCGAAGCTGTCGGCGTTTCGTTGCCCCTCCGATCCGGAAATTGCGACATTGGGCATGGCCGCGATCATGCACACGTACGAAATCGGTGCCAGTCTCGGGAGTGTCACACTCTACGGGTTTGACCCTCCAAATCGCACATTGGGACCCACGAATTATCTCGGCGTCGCCGGAGCACTTGGCAATCTTTCCAATGCGTGGGCTCCCAGAAAGGGTATTTTTGGTTCGCGTACCAAATTCAACATGCGCGATGTGACCGACGGCACAAGTAACACTCTGATGTTCGGAGAGGCCACCGGTGGTCCGGATTACAACTTTGCGTGGATCGGTTGTGGCTTGATGCCGGAAGCCTACGGACTTTCCAACACGACCGTTCAGAACTGGTATCAGTTCGAGAGCTTTCACACGAGCATCATTCAGTTCACGCTGGCCGACGGCTCCGTTCGCGCGATCTCAAAGAATATCGATGCCGCGACTTTTCGTCGTTTAGCCTCGATGCAGGATGGCGAGGTCGTGGGTGAATTCTGAACGAGTTGCTTAAGATGACACGGATCTACTGTGGAATACTGTGGAGCATTTGCCTGGCAGGCGCCTGCGTGGTTTGCGGCTGTTCCGACGCGACGAACACAGTTGAGATGCCCGCCAATCCGGAACCAGCTCCCGGTCCTCCTTCGGCAGTCGGTTCCGATCCTGCGGGAAACGACACGAAAGCGACAGCACCGCAAATTACGCCGTAATCAGGGGTCTTTGTGACCGTCGTTTACATGCAGCGTAGTGTGGTCCTGCGGCGATTCCTGCCGATCGAGTCTGCGCCGCATGCATCGAACGGCGAACACCGGTTCGATTGAGATGTTCGGCTATTGCCGTGAATCGCAATCGTCTCTGATACTCCCGACGTCCTGGTGCTCTGTCACGCATTCATTGACGGGTTGATGCGGAGAGTTTCGTGAAAAACTGGAATCGAACGGTTGGCAGTTGGTTACTCATTCTTGCGTTCGCCGGCAGCCTTTCCGGCTGTGCCACGATTGTGAGTGGTCGCAGGCACGAGGTCACCGTGGATAACAGTGGCGGCGCGACCTGTTTCAGCATACTCGACAACCAGAATCGCGTAGTGCATTCCGGAGTGACTCCGCAACAAGTCACATTGAAATCCAGTTCAGCACCGTTTCAGCCGGCCAAATACCAAGTGGTCTTTGCCGGTCAGGACGGAGCGCAACAATATGATCTGAACGCGAACATTAATTGGTGGACCGCAGGTAACATCGTAATTGGTGGAGTGCCCGGGATCGTGATTGATGCCGCCTCCGGTGCCCTATGGAGACTGCAACCTAACGTCACCGGGCAGGTTCCATCGCAGAACGTTGTTTCAAATCCGACGCAAGGGGCCGCGGTTCTGGCAGCTGATTCCGGCCGTGGTGCATCCACACTCGAAGTCACAGCCACAGTTGGACCGGCAGGCGAAGCCGGTCCGGCAGGCAAAGTTCGGCGGACTTCATTTGTCAACCCAAATGCGCCAGAGCAAACAGGCCAGAACTCTCCAGCGACGCGCAAATCCCCGCAGTAGACCTGCATCATCGCATTGGATGATTCTCCACCCCGCGAAGTGTCACACGTCGCGCGGCGGCGGTCACCGGCTGTGCGGCCCGGGCCGTTTCCCCGGTCAGCATTTCCAGCATCCATGCACTCGCCTGCGGAATCACGATCGTTTTCTTTTGTGAACCCGAAGTTTTATCATCAATCGTGATCGTAATTTCGGGTCCGGTGGCTGCGGCGGCGGCAGGCTGTGCGGGGAGGAGTCCAGCGGTCTTCGGAGCAACCGATGTTACTGCCACAGGATTTTCCAGCAATGCATCCGGCGAGACTTCGACGAATTCGTTGAACTCCTCGGAGTCAGGTTGTGATGACGTTGGCTGTGGTCGTTGGGCAATTTTCTTATCGGTCTTAGGGCTCTCCGATGCAGGATTTTGCAACTGATCTTTAAACATCTGCGATGGATCTTCACCTCGACTCTCAGCGGTCGGTTTCAGGATTTGCTTCAGTTCACAGTAATCGACCAGTTCCAGAATCGCACCATGTGCAGCATACAGTCCTTCCTTCGTCTTGCGATCCGCACAACTGCAGACGCCCACAAGTTGTCCATTGGCGCTGAACAAACCTCCTCCTGAGCGACCGCTGACAGGATCAGTTGTGCAGATAAACATCGGAGGACCACGGTAACGATTAACTGCAACTAGTTTCATGTCTAAACGAGTCGGATCAGCTCCGCCATTGCATCCAAAACTGACCATTGGCTGGCCCGGTTTAGCATCAGCAATTTTTGGGCTGAGTGCCACGACAGGAAATGTCTTTGATGTTTGAATCCGCAACAGGGCAAGATCCGCGTCGTTATCACCGCCAACCAGTTTGGCTGGATAGGTGACCGCTTTTCCGTCCTCAAACACATCCACTTCCACAACGGCGTCTTTCACGGCGATGTTAAGAAACAGATGAGCACATGTCAGAATGATGGCCTCACCTGTCGCACAATGAATAATCGTTCCGGTGCCGACGTCCTGTAAGTATTCACCCTTTTTTGTATCATCCGTGGACATACCCGCCACACGAATTCGTACGGTCGCGGCGAGCGCTGTTTTCATTGCATCGGATGTCAGATCCTCGGTCGAAGCCGGATCCTGGCCTCTCAGCGTGGGGCGGTCGGATGCGTTCGGGTCCTTGCCAAGCAGACTGCGGAACTTGTCGCCCAGTGAAGGCTTTTTCGGCACGGCAGTTATGTCAGGACGATCTGCTAATGCTTCGCTCCTTGTTCCCGTCTTTTCTACGGGAGCTTTGAGTTCTGCCGTCGCGGTGCGCTTCTCAGATAATTCCGATGACGCCTTGTTCATCGCTCGACGAAGTTCATCTTCACCCGTAAGTCCCACAAACCGACGGACTTCTTTACCTTCAACCAGTAACACGAGGGTCGGGATACGATCGACGTTGAAGCGTTTTGTCAGCTCCGGTTCTTCGGTGATATCAATCTGCCGGATTGGATATCCCGCATGTTCCATGCGCTGCAGAATGGGAACCATCTGCTGACAGGGACCACAGTAACCTGCTGAGAAATCGAGCAACTGCACATCGGGCGCTGAATCTGATGCACCATCAAAGGCCATCATCAGCAACATGATCAGCTTCATAGGTGGCTTCCCTGCCTGGAGTGAATGTGAGCCCGGATCGGATTTCCCTGCAATCCTGCATGAAATCCCGATCACGTTGCCCGGTCGCTGAATTCCATTTCAGACGGTCCGAGCGTGTTGTCAGATTTACAAGAACGGCTGGCAACTTATTCAGTGTGAAAGTCGAAACTTCAGTTGTTTCAATCTTCGTTCCGAACAAACCCAATTTCTGCACATGCTGTGCCGCTTTGGCGAAGTCTGCCGCAGACAATTCCGCAGCGGCAGTTCTTGCCGAAGAGGGCAGACGGTAGCTGTTTGCCGAAATTGCGGAAAGATCAGAATTGCGGAATCCACACGGACACGCACATCACCTGTGCCGCACCTTTGATTCTGAACCCGATCTTGACCTGAAATCCGCTGCTCGACTGTAATGCGGCGGCAAACGAAACGGCGAAATCATTTAGGGCGGGCGTTGGCGGCGGATCGCAGCGAACGATGGCTGGACAGGGATGTTTACCACTTTCGACAGGTATCTGCTGGGACGACTGCTGCATACATTTGCAGTATTCTTTGTCTCAGCGTACGGCCTTTATATTGTGATCGATCTGTTCACAAACGTCGACGATTTTCAGGGAAATTCCGCATCGCACGCTGACCTGATACTCCGTATTTTGGAATTCTATGTATACCGTGCCTGTGAATTCTTTGAGTTGGCGGGTCCGGTCCTGATCGTCATTTCCGTGATCGTGATTCTGGGACTGCTTCAGAAGCATTCGGAAAACTATCCGATTCTTGCCGCAGGAATTCCGGCCTTTCGACTGATCAAGCCACTGCTCATCGCCGCCGCAATTCTCAACGGTGCCCTCATTGCCAATCAGGAATTCATTATTCCCAGTCTGGCAGTCCAGTTGCAGACTCCTCGAGGCAGCAAGACAGCTCAGGTGCAAAAAGTCGAACCAGTTTACGATTACTGGAACTACCTGATGCACATTGACGGAGACCAGGTGCTTGTTCACAATCAGACGCTGGTCGGTGCAAGTTTCACGCTGCCAAAACCGGACATTGTAAGTCAGATCTGCGTGCTGAAAGCAGAGAAAGCGACGTTCATTAGTGAGACGACGAAACATCGTTCCGGCTGGCTGCTGCAGAATCTGGTCGGTGTCCTCGACCCTGACCTGCTGACCGAGGAGGGCCGTGAACGTGTAATTCCCTGCAGTAACGGCAAGGACGTATTTATCGTTTCGAAAGTGAGCTTTGATCAGCTTTACAATCGCGGGCGAAATCTGAAACTGCTGTCGTCGATGCAGTTGATCCAGCGCATTCAGAATCCGTCCACCGGCCCGATGCCCGTGCGTGGTCAAAGTCTGGCACTGCACGCGAGGATCACACGGCCGTTCCTGTGTCTGCTCAATATCGCGATCGCATTACCGTTGGTGATGCGAAAAGAATCACACAGCCTGATCACGAACATGGTTATCTGTGCGGGCGTGCTGGGGATGCTGTATATCGTAGCTCAGGGATGTTTTGCCCTGGGGTCGATCGGACAATTGAGCCCTGATCTTGCCGCATGGCTGCCCGTCATCCTGGGTGGCATTATCGGCGCCTGGACCTCCGGCTTCGTGCAGACGTGCTGCTCTGTCGCTTGAAAGGGGTCAGGAACCAATAGCCAAATGGCCCAGAGGGTGCTCCGCACTATTGGTTCCTGACCCCTTTCCACGCCCGATCACGCCGCAGCAGGCATGAGTTCTGCGGACACGGCGTCGATCTGGCCGACTGTGATCTGACCGAGTTGTTCGGCGAAACCCACGAGAAGTGCCATGTCGCTCAACCGATTGATTCGACGCGGGTTCCCAGCAGTGATTTCATACAGTCGCTGCAGTGCGTCCGCTGAGAAAATATCCGAACGGCCACCGGACTGCAGCAGACAGCTGCGTACGTAGTCGCACGTTTCATGAGCCGTAAATCCTGTGAGCGCTGTGGTCACGGCAATGCGTTCACTGATCTGATGCAGTTTACGAATTCTGGCAGACAGCACCGGTTGTCCGACAAGTAACATGGCCAGCATCGCATGGTCTTCGGATTCAGCCAGATTCAAGAGCGGCTGCACGACATGCAGCATTGCTTCTTCCGAAAGGAGATGTGCATCATCGAAGCACAGCAACGTGCGATGGCCATTGCTGGCAAGGCGTCGCAGCGACGTTAGAATCTCACGCAGGACACCGTCATTTCCTGTGGAGATCACGGGGCTCACGGATGCAAACGTCGCAATTTCACTGGCGACAAGACGCAGCAGATCATCAGGCGAAATCGCCGGGAACACAATATGAACCAGCGGCTGCAGGTCTTTATGATCCGCGGTCAACAGTTTCACCAGACCCGTCTTTCCGGTCCCGGACGCACCAAGGATCAGCCCCGGGCCTGTCAGATTGTCCAGGGCGTACTTCAATCGCAGCAAAGCCGTTTGGTGACCTTTGCTGCGATAGAATCGCGAGGGATCCTGACGCTGAGTAAACGGCTTGTGATTGAGTTTCCAGTAGGCCTGATACATGCGACGTGCTTTCTTAACGCGGGCTCTGCCCGCTACCCAATATACTCGCCACAGATTGACGAACTACAATGATGTGCGCACCGTGAATTCATCTGACAGAGTACGACACAAAGGTGCAGTGATTCGATTGCAATACGCTCAGTTGGCAGGTTGGATGCGTCCGGCAAACTTTACTCTGCGACGCTGTTGCTGATCTGAACCGTAATCCGCAGGTGAATGAGTCGCTGACGCGTTGAGCGTCGAAGAGGTCTCTGGGTAGCGAGCGGTTGTCGCCGGCATGGATCTGCCAGAGTCGAATGCTGAATCGCCTGCTGACACATTGTTTGATAAAGCGGATTCTTCAGACTGCGGAAAATACAAACCGCTGTCGAAAGAATTCCGGGGCGAGGATTCAAACGGATCGGCGGATTCGGGCATCGCCTGGACCTCATCGACAGGTGCAAAGTCTGAGAGCACGGCTTCGTAACTGTCGAGCGGATCCGATGTTTTTGGTGCAGAGTCTTTTCCGGAACTGCCTGTGTCTGACCAGACCATCGCGATCACGATCAGTACGATGACCGCAGCGGCTTCGCGACGCTGTTCTCTCAGTCGGTGCCAAAGTGATCCGATTTGCGATCGCAGTCGCGAGCGGCCGGATCGCTGCGGAGTGAATTCCGCCGAAACGGTCGCCGTTTCCGTAGTCGCTCCCGATGCGGATTCAGTCGCAGGCTCAGCCAACGACGATCCGACGGCAACTGGATCTTCCGGTTTCTCCGTCGGCGTTACGAAATCCTCTGCCGATCGAGTCTCGCAATCATTATTTTGCATGGCAGTTTCTCTCCTGAAATGCTGTAGAGATCGGCAACACGCTGCGCGGAACGGCCCTGCTCCACGCAACGGCGTTGAGCCGCCCCCCGCTGGGCATATGGTCGCGAAGAATGCGGGCGCTGATCTGCCGAAGCGGAAATTGCAGCTTCGAGGCCCCCCGGCTTTCGATTACATGCATTGTGCCCAGTCGCTAGCATCGACCGACGGAGGCTCCGAACTTTACGTTTCTTCCGATTCTGCCGGTTGTTTTAACGCTGCCATGAATCAAAAGTTTCGGCTATGCTTTACCAGGCGGTGATGATGTGTTTTTTCCGACCGCCGGATGTTCTGAATTCAGGAGTGTTCAATCGTGGCCAAGAATGTGTTCGGAGACGATCTGCTCGTCTGTTCCGCAGATCCGTTGACAGGTTTTTTCGCACAGGCAAATGCGAGACATGCGGTGATGACCACGGAATGCATACCGTCTGTGCGGTGATGACGGCGGAGTTCCTGAGATTTTCAAAGCAGGCAGGCAACGATCTGTCCACGCCGCATCCGGAATACAGTTTTCCCGGCTTGCAACCCGGTGATCGCTGGTGTCTTTGCCTGCCACGCTGGATCGAAGCGCTCGAAGCCGGATTCGCTCCGCAACTTGCTTTGAAAGCCACACATATTTCTGCCATCGAGCACCTCTCCATGGAAGTGCTGCTGAGATACGCGGTCGATGCGGACGGATACGTATACGAACCGCCGTCTGAAGATGATTAAGGCGTTCCGTCGCGCCGCAGCTTGACTCTCCGAGTCAGGCTGCCTGGTTCAATCAAATACCTGGAGTATCGCGACCATGCGTCGTCCTCGCAGTGGTGGTGGCTGGAAAGCCATTGCATACAGTATGAAACTGGCTCGTCGAGTCGGCTTCTGGAACATGTGGAAGGCGATGCGTTCCAAAAACACCTGCAAGACCTGCGCGGTCGGGATGGGCGGGCAGCTGGGCGGCATGGTCAACGAAGGCGGGCATTTCCCGGAAGTCTGTAAAAAGTCGTTTCAGGCGATGGCCTCCGACATGCAAGGCGCGCTGCGCACGGACGTGATCGAGAAGCTGAACCTCAATCAACTGCGCGCTATGACGTCTCGGCAGTTGGAGATGTCCGGTCGCATCAGCGAACCGCTGTACCTTGCCAAAGGGGCTTCATCGTACAAAGTCACGACCTGGGATCATGCGATTTCGACGCTTGTTGACCGCATGAAAGCCGCTGGCCCGGAACGCAGTTTTTTCTACGCCAGCGGACGCGCGTCGAACGAAGCGGGATTCCTGTTTCAGATGCTCGCGCGATTATTCGGCACGAACTACGTCAACAACTGTTCCTACTATTGTCATCAGGCCAGCGGTGTGGGGCTGGGAATGGCGATAGGCACGGGAGCTGGTACGGTTCGCCTTGAAGACCTGCAGCACACGGATTTGTACATCCTGATCGGAGCGAATCCGTCTTCAAATCATCCGCGTCTGATGCGCTCGCTGATGGAAATTCGACGCAACGGCGGTCGAATCATCGTTGTTAATCCTCTGAAAGAACTGGGGCTGGAGAATTTTCGAGTTCCCAGTGACGTGCGCAGCCTTCTCTTTGGGACTCAGATCGCCAGTCAGTACGTGCAACCGCATATCGGCGGTGATCTCGCTCTGCTGACCGGGATTGCAAAAGACGTGATCGAACGCAGCGGACACGACAAGGATTTCATTGCGAATCACACGGAAGGATTCAACGAGTTCGTGACGACGGTGCAGGCGACCTCGTGGGATGCAATCGTTGAACAAAGTGGTGTGGATCGTGCGACGATTCGCAGCATTGCTGACCAGTACGTCCAGGCAAAGAACGTCGTCTTCGCCTGGTGCATGGGGATCACGCATCATCTTCATGGAACGCGCAACGTGCACGCCATCGCCAATCTGGCTCTGCTGCGTGGCATGGTCGGTCGCCCCTACGCCGGGTTGATGCCGATTCGCGGCCACAGCAACGTGCAGGGCCTGGGAACCGTGGGTGTGACTCCCGCGCTGAAACAGAACATGCTGGAACGTTTTGAAAAGCAATTAGGAATTAAGCCCCCGGCATCGCCGGGATATGACACGATGGCCTGCATGGATGCGGCGCATGCCGGGGCGATGGATTTCGCTCTGTGCCTTGGCGGCAATCTGTACGGCAGCAATCCCAACGCCCGCCGCGCTTTCGACGCAATGCAGAAGCTGAAAACCGTTGTCTATTTCTCGACAACGCTCAACACAGGCCATGCATGGGGCACCGGTGAGGAGACGTTTATTCTGCCGGTCCTGCCGCGTGATGAAGAACAGCAACAGACGACTCAGGAATCCATGTTCAGCTACGTGCGGCTCAGCGACGGCGGTCCGACCCGGCACAGCAACGTGCGCAGTGAAGTTTCGATCCTTGCCGAAATAGGCCGCAGGATCTTCCCCGGTGACAGTCGTCTTGACTGGTCGAAAATGGAAAGCCACGCGGCTGTCCGGGAACTGATCGCTGACCTGATTCCCGGCTATGAAGAACTGAAATCCATCGACGCGACAAAGAAAGAATTCCACGTTCCCGGGCGTACGGTGGACGGCTACAAGTTTCCCACGGCGTCCGGCAAAGCCAGGTTTCATCCCACCGAATTGCCTCAGTCAATGCTCTCGGCCGGTCAACTGCGTTTGATGACCATGCGTTCCGAGGGACAATTCAACAGCGTTGTCTATGATGAAGAAGATCTCTACCGTGGCCAGGAACGCCGCGACGTGATTCTGATGAACGCTGCCGATATCAGGCAACTCGGTCTGCAGTCCGAACAACGCGTGCGGATCAAAAGCGAAACCGGCGAAATGCGTTACATCCTTGTCCGCGAATTCGACATCCGGGCCGGCAATGTCGCGATGTATTACCCGGAATCCAACGTTCTCATTCCCAGTGCGGTTGATCCGCTGTCAAAGACTCCGGCGTTCAAGTCCGTAGCGGTGACGATTGATGCTGAACCCGACGTTTAGCTCCTTGCCGACGGCTCAGTTATTCTCCTTCAACCCCTCAAGGTGCCCCAGGTTTTTCACCGGCTCAAAGATCGCGAGCACGTCCTTCAGCAGTGCTTCATCCATCGGTTCTGCCAGCCACCTGGCCCAGTTGCGGATATTGTTCGGGTTCGCGCTGCCCGCGACAGTGGTCGCGATGTCAGGATGAACACATGAAAACTGCAGGGCGAGCTTCGCGATGTCGCTGCCGTGCTTTGAACAGTGTTCAGCAGCTTTGCGTGCTGCGGCTTTCACAGATTCCGGTTCCTTCAGCCATGCCGGCAGCGGAGCGTTCGTCAGTAATCTGGCAGAAAACGGCCCGGCATTCATCACACCGACGCCTTTCGCTTTAAGGTACGGCACGCTCTCATCGACGAACCGCGTGTTCTGCAAGGTGTACTGGTTATAAGACAGGACACAGTCCACGTCAGCCTGGTCGCAAATAAAGCGAAAGATCTTTTGCGGATAGCCACTGATACCGATGAATCGAACTTTTCCTGACTGCTGAATTCTTTTCAACGCCGGAATCGTCTCGTCCACGATCTGCTGCATCGGCACGAATTCGATGTCATGGCACAGGATGATGTCCAGGTGATCTGTGCCGAGTCGATGCAGACTCACGTCCACGCTTTCGGCCACGCGTTTTGCGCTGAAGTCGAAATGCTGAAGATCATAGCGGCCCAGCTTGGTGCAGAGCGTGTAGCTGTCACGCGGAACGCCTCGAAGGGCAATACCGAGCAACACTTCGCTCATACCACGTCCGTAGAACGGTGACGTGTCAATAAAACTCAACCCGCACTCAAGAGCGACACGGACGCTCTGCAGTGCATCATCCAACTGCACACTCCGAAATTCCTGCCCCAGCGACGACGCACCAAAGCTGAGGATCGGAAGACGAAGGCCGGTTTTGCCAAAGGGACGAGTTTGCATCTTAGGGTCGCTTAAGTAGCTTGACTCTCTGAGTCGAGTTGTGTTCTGCCAGTTGCACTTGCGTTTGAGCAAAGGGATGAAGCCAGTCAGCAACGAAGTAGAGCGATTCACTCGCCTCCATTCCTGCCGCTTCCGGATTGCGCACAATGTAACGCCGGAAAGCAGCCAACTCTTCCACATCCCGAATGATTCTGTCGTAAGATTCGTATTGCCAGAATCGGGGTTTGGATGCTTCAGTTTCACTCTCTGCAGGAGTCAAATTTGGATTCATAAGATCGAGTCTCTGGCCAATTTTCCGAGACGTCCATTTCTTAATCGATCCAAGTAGCTCTTCCAGTTCCCAGCCATCGAAGGGCTGAATGATTACGTGGACATGATTTGCCATCAGCACAAAATCTCCAAGCCACAGACGGTCGCCATGAAAATGCTTCAGTGCCTCCGCTACTTCCGTTTGGATTTCATGGCCGCGCAAAACACAACTTCCGTGGCACCGATCTAATTCCTCGTGCAGCATCTTCGCCTGCTGCTTTTCGAATGCTCGCCGAATAGTCCTGGGAATTCGCAGATAGCCAGCGGCAAATTTTTCCGGGTCTGCTTCTCGCTGCGCGGGTTCAAGGTTATGGGCGCTATACCATCTCTGTCGAGTGTCGAGCCATTCAGCAAGGACACTCTGTGGAATGGAATCTGCCTGACGAAATGTTACAAAATAAGTCGCCCCTTGTTGCCTCCAGTGCGGAAGATTGCGGAGATACACTCTGACATCGCTGTTGGGATTAAACGGACGAAAAGCGGGCGACAGATTCAGCGAAGCAGGTTCGCGGTTCATCAGCCGATTCTCCGTAGCTTCGTCGTAACTTGACTCTCTGAGTCAAGTGTTGTGTTCTCGTGATCGGGATTCAATATTGAACGATTGTTGTAAGTTGTCAGGCCACATGCTCGACTCGGAGAGTCAAGTTACAGGAACAACGGCTTCATGTGCCGGTCGTAGATATTCTCTGACACCTGCATTGCGACGATCGCTTCATTGGCCTC
>JBBJME010000103.1:0-22832 GCA_037719765.1 Planctomycetaceae bacterium | reverse complement strand
CAGCTTTGTAAATTGTGCTAAAACTTGTAACTTTTTCCGGGTAAGGATGAGCTCGACGATGCGGACCACACGGCTGATACGCCACCGGAACTCGTTCGCCTGTCCGAACTGCTGCCGCGCGCGTTCCGGCTGAGTTGAAGTACCCTGGACATTCTTGTCCGAAAGGTGATCAGAAGGCATCCCGCTGCAAAGCATTTACGACACACGACTCATCATTTTCGCCGATTTCAGTGTATTCTGCAGCAGCATCGCAATCGTCATCGGGCCGACGCCGCCTGGGACCGGAGTGATGGCCGACGCGACAGCAGAGGCGGCGGCGAAGTCGACATCGCCAGCGAGACGTTCGTTGACGCGATTGATGCCGACGTCGATCACAACGGCTCCGGGCTTGATCATGTCGCCCCTGACGAATTCCGGAATTCTGACGGCCGCAATCAAAATATCCGCAGTGCGGCAAACGGCACCGATGTCAGCCGTGCGGCTGTGGCAGATCGTGACTGTCGCATCGACGCCCTTCTGTACCAGCAACGCGGCCATCGGCTTGCCCACAATGTCGCTGCGTCCGATCACAACGGCGTGTCGGCCCGCCGTTGGAACGTTCGACACCTCAAGCATCTTCATGACGCCAGCAGGGGTACATGGCAGAAATCGTGGCCGGCCCTGCAACATCAGGCCAGTGTTCTCGGGATGGAACGCATCGACGTCTTTTGCGGGCAGGATCGCGTCCAGAATCTGCGTGGCATCCAGATGCCTTGGTAACGGCAGCTGCACCAGGATGCCATGGACACGCATGTCGCAGTTGAGCGCCGCGATCAATGCCAGTAAGTCAGCCTGCGTCGTCGCAGCGTCCAGTCGATGCAGCGTACTTTTGGCCCGCCTTGTGGCACGCACGCTCTTTGTTGCGTACGTACACCTCACTCGCCGGATCGTTGCCGACAAGCACCGCCGCGAGATGCGGCACAATTCCCGTATCGTGGATCAACTGGTGTGTTTCTGCCGCGACCTGGTTTCGAACAGATTCGGCAATGGCTTTTCCATCAATGATTTGAGCGGACATAATGACCAGACTTTGAGAATTTGAGCGAAGTCGATTATGGGCAAAGGATCTCCAGAACCTGCAAACGTTCCTTTGGGGTAATCACAACACGACTGGATTCTGCCGGGATCAGCACGGTGCTGCCAATGCCTGCCGACACTGATCCTCCGGATGTGCGGACTTCACCCCGGCCTTCGAGAAACATGAGGATGCGAAACTGATCGGAAATGGATATTTCAAACGGCTCCAGCGCGCGATGGCGGCGGACAACGAAGTAACGGCACCGCAGCAGTTCTTCAAAGACATGCGTCTGGTCGCACAGCGGAACCGGAGTGACAGGCAAGACCGGACCAAGCTTGAAATCCGTACATTCGATCGATTGTTCCACATGAATTTCGCGAGGCTGTCCGTTGGCGTCAACGCGGCCCCAGTCATGCAGGCGAAACGTCAGATTGCTCTGCTGCTGAATTTCAGCCAGCAGAATCCCGGGGCCCAGAGCGTGGACCGTTCCTGCGGGAATCAACAGGCAATCGCCCGGCTTCACGGGAATCAAATGCAGCAGTTCTTCAATCTGTCCGGTCCGCAATCCCTGCCGCAGCGCAGCGGCGTCTACGCCGGACTTCAGTCCTGCGCAGATGCGACTCTCCGGTTGTGAGTCGAGGATGACCCACGCTTCCGTCTTGCCGTTTTCATGCGAATCGAATTGTCGAGCCTGTGCATCGTCGGGATGAACCTGCAATGACAACCAGTCATTCGCGTCCAGAAACTTGAGCAACAGCGGGAACTGCGTGATCCCGGCGTGTTTGCCGAGCAACTCATGCGGATGTGCCCGCATGAGTTGTCGCAGAGAGATGCCCGTCAAAGGCCCGCCAAGGACACGGCTTTGATCGCTGCCGTGGTCTGCCAACTCCCAGCTTTCCGCGTAGTCATTGCCGTCGCCGATGGGCTTGTGCAAATGACTGCCCAGCCGCCGACCTCCCCAGCGAATCCGTTTCAGAATTGGTTCAAAGACAAGTGGCGGCAGCATGGCAAAGCTTAAAGGTTCTTACGATCGCGCCCCTTCACGGCGGGGCTTTCGTTCAGGACGACCGGGACGATCCGGCCGGTCAGGACGACCGCCAGACTTTCCGGCACGAGGTGCGAATGACTGTTCTCGATTTCCTTCCGCTTTGGAAATCTGCAGCTGACGACCAGATACCCAGACTTTTTTCAGGGCAAAGAAGGTTTCAGACGGCATGCCCTGCGGAAGGTCTACTGTACTAAAGTCATCAAAAATCTCAATCCGCCCGATCTGAGCGCTGTCAATTCCGGCTTCGTTGGCGATTGCTCCGACGATGTTGCCAGGTTTCACCTGATGCGAATGCCCGACTTCGATACGGAACGTTTCCTTGTCGGCATCATTGCGACGTGGTGCCCTTGGGCGATCATTGCGGTCGCGGAAGTTGTCGTCGCTTCGCGGTCCACGATCACGTGATGGTCCTCGATCGTCGCGGTGCAGCATGCTGCCGCCACGGTCGTCACGGCGACCACGAGATTCGAAGAATGTTTCCTGTCGGAATTCTTCCTTCAGCAGCAACGACTGGCCACCGGTGGACATCACCGCAAGCGCAGCCATAATCTGCTCGACAGGCGTCTCGGGATTTTCGCGGCGGTATTGCTCAATCAGCGAACCCATCGATTCCGCCATCGGATGAGTCATATTCTCTGTAATCTTCGCATGAAACTGCGAGACGCGCGTCTTGTTGATGGCACGATTGGTCGGCAGATCCATCGGTTCAATCTTCTGCCGTGTCGCATACTCCAGACTTTTCAGCATGCGCTGAGACTTGGGATGCACAAACAGGATGGCTTCTCCGCTCCGACCAGCGCGGCCCGTGCGTCCGATGCGATGCACATAGGCTTCGCTGTCCCCCGGGAGATCATAGTTAAAGACATGGCTGATCCGCTGCACGTCCAGTCCGCGAGCCGCAACGTCCGTCGCGACAATGATGTCCAGCTTGCCGGATTTCAAATGTTCGATAATTCGTTCTCGCTGAGCCTGTGGGATATCGCCGTTCAATGCGGCAACCTTGTGCCCGCGCTGGCTCAGAAATTCCGCCAGCGGTTCGGTCGTGCTCTTCATCTTGACGAAGACAATCACACCGTCGATCGGCTCCGCTTCCAGAATTCGACCCAAAGCCGCTTCTTTCTGATGATTGCCGACGACAACGAATCGCTGTCGGATCGTATCGGCCGTGACGGTCTTCTGCCGAATGGTGATCTCGGCTGGATTCTTCAGATATGTTTGAGCGATCTTGCGGATCGTCGGTGGCATTGTGGCGGAGAACAGGGCGATCTGACGTTCAGCCGGAAGTTGCTGCATAATAAATTCAACACTCTCGGCGAATCCCATGCGAAGCATTTCGTCGCCTTCGTCCAGCACGATGCATTTGAGTGCATCCAATTGCAGTGAGCCACGATTCATGTGGTCCGTTACGCGACCCGGTGTGCCGACAACGACATGTGCTCCGCGTTTCAACTGCGAGAGTTGTGGCTGATAAGCAGCACCTCCGTAGATCGCCAGGACATTCAGTCCACTCATTTTCGCCGCGTAGCGTTCAAAGGCCGCGGCGACCTGAATGGCAAGTTCGCGAGTTGGTACCAGCACCAGAACCTGAGTGCGTTTCACATTCAGGTCAATGCGCTGCAGCAAAGGCAATGCGAATGCACCCGTCTTGCCGGAACCCGTCTGGGCCTGTCCGAGAACGTCACGGCCTTCCAGCAAATGCGGTATTGTCTGTTCCTGAATGGGTGTTGGCGTTGTGTAGCCGGACGATTCAATTGCCTTCATCAGCGGTGCGATGAGCCCCAGCTTTTGAAAACCGTTTTCATCAACGACTGCCGTTATTTCTACGGGAACCATGGGAGCGACAGTTTTAGGGATGGCCGGAGTCTTCACTTTGGTGAATTTAACGACTGGAATCTCGGCTGCTGCAACCGGAGCCACTGGCATTTCGACTGCGACTCGAGCTTTGACTGCCATTGGAGCTTTGACCACGATTGGAGCCTGGGCCGTCTCTGGTGTTTCGATCGATACCAACGACTCAACGATTTCGTGTTGCGGCACAATTTCGTTGCTCTGTGGCGTCTCAGTGGGTGGGTTCATCGTAGTTTCTGAATTTGAATCTGTGAACGACATGCTGGTTTTCAACTTCTATAACGGCTGCGGTTGGCAACCTGGAATCTGAATGTGATTGAAGGAATCTTGGTGCCAGCATGGCGGGCCAATGCACGCGTTGCTCGCTAGACCCTGCGAAACCTTGTCGCCAAGGCTGTCCATCAGGGAAAATTGCGGTCTCGACCGGGAAGGTCAAGTCACGCGGCTTATGTATTCGTCCGTGCCGGGCGTTTTCGACGACGACCTGCCGGGCGCTGTTCTGAGCCGGAATTTTCCGTTGATCCTTCAACGAATAATCCATCACCGAAGTAATCCTCATTTTGCGGAGGACGCGGTCGGGCCGTTCGAGGTTCGGAAGCGGGCCGGGCAGTCATCTGAGGGCGAGCCTGAGACGCCTGTGTTCGAACTGCCGGGCGACGACCGCTGTCGGATGCTGCACTTTCGCTGCGGCGACTGCCAGTCGTTGTTTCGGAGCGTCGACCACTGGTGTTGCCCTGAATGGCTTTTCCAGGACTGGCGTTGCCGCGTCGTTCCGGACCCCGACCCGACTCGCTGCGTGCCGGTTTCTCAAAGCGACGATGGACTGAATATCCTTCGCTGCGAGCCGCTTCCCGACCACCGGTTGATTGACGGCGTTCCTGACTTTCGCCAGCACCTCGTCCACGACCGGACGGCTGCGAACCGCGTGCAGCACTTGTTCGTCTTTGTCTCGGGCCACGCTCAGAGCTGTCACTTTCCGAGGAATCCCAAGCTGCTGAAAAATCGAATCCTTCCACCACTTCCACGGGAATCGACATCCCGATCAGTTTTTCAATACTCCGCAGCATCCGACGTTCGTCCGGATCGCAGAGCGCAATTGAAATGCCCGTCGCACCTGCTCGACCCGAACGGCCAATGCGATGAACGTAGGTTTCTTCTTCGGTCGGCATGTCGTGGATAAACACATGCGACACCCCATCCACATCAATTCCGCGAGCCGCAATGTCTGTAGCGACAAGAATCGGAGGACTCTGACTCTTGAACTCTTCCAGAATCCGCTGACGCCTGTTCTGACTCTTGTTCGCATGAATCGCTTCCGCCCGGAACCCGGCCGCAGTCATGTGACGCACGATCCGGTCAGCACCGTGCTTCGTCCGACTGAACACGATCGCCCGGCTTGGATTTGCGCGAGTAATGAGTTCAATCAACAGCCGAGTCTTCTGTTTCTGCGGGACAAAGCAAACACTCTGTTCCACCAGTTCAGTTGTCTTTTGCTTTGGTTCAATCGAGATACTGACGGGGTTGTTCAGAATCGAACCTGCGAGGTCACGAATTTCCGGCTTCATCGTCGCGGAAAACATCAAGGTCTGCCGCTTAGCCGGGACGTACTTCAGAATGCGGCGAATGGCCGGAAAGAAGCCCATGTCCAACATGCGATCCGCTTCGTCCAGAACAAGAGTGTGGACGTCCGACAGACTGATCAGCTTCTGCTGAATTAAGTCCATCAAACGACCAGGTGTCGCCACAACAACGTCCACGCCCGCCCGCAAAGCACGAACCTGAGGTTGTTGGCCAACGCCACCGTAAATCGTCGTCGAACGCACGGAGGCAAATGCTCCGTAGTTTTTGAAGCTCTCGTGAATCTGCATCGCCAGTTCGCGTGTACTTGCCAATATCAAAACCTGCACCGGACGATGCCCGGACTCACGCGCGGCTTTGGAAGTGATCAGCTGATTGATGATTGGCAGGGCAAACGCGGCTGTCTTTCCCGTGCCCGTCTGAGCGATCCCGATCACATCGTGCCCTTTGAGCACGACCGGAATTGCCTGAGCCTGAATTGGGGTAGCGACCGAATAGCCTTCTTTGGAAATAGCGCGCACAATGGGCTCAGCGAGCCCGAAGTCTCTGAAATTCATTCTTTATCCTGGGTTAGTTTAGAAACATTCCCAGGACCGAATGCAGGAGGACGCAGCTAAAAAGGCGAACTCAAGTAAGATGGAACTGGCAGTCGTCCGTCAGCATAGCCAACTGGAGAGGACCGAATGCTTCACTGATCAGATCGACGCCCCAGCGACGCAATGTTCACTCAAATGAAGGCGAATCCGAAATCAGTTACGCAGGCACTGTATCAGCCAACGCTTGAATGAAAACCCAATTTTCGACGATCTCGACGAATTTCCGAATGTTCTCACCAGCTGAAGTTCAAACTTCGGCAAATTGTCACGGGAGCACGTCGTAAAGTGCTGTCCGTTTAATGCGTCGAACAAGGGACATCCGTCGTCGATGTACCATGAATTCCTGGCAATTGGTGATTCGGCGGATATTTATGGACTGGCCTCGGCCTGCGTGGAGGCAGCGGGACTGGCGGTCTTTGGATCTACCGTGTCCACCACAATGATTTCAACGGTATAACTGCCACTTGCACCGCCGCCACCGTAACCGGACTCGGCGCCAACTGGTCCTCCGGAAAATCCCATTTGTCCGCTTGCTCCGCCTTTTTGAATGATGACATCCAAAGTGCGACGATGGCCGTTTGGCAAAGCCTTCACGCCTTCAATCCACATCACACCCCGCGCCATATCCGGACGGCTGTAGCCGCTGGTTCGGCCTTCATAGTGTGCGGTCAGATCATCGGTGTCACGTTTCTTTTGCGGTGTGAAGCTTGTGCGCGTGTAATACACCGTTGTCGCTGCGGGGATGGCATCCGGCGACGGTTCAGTCGTTCCGGCCGGAATCTGCATCATCACGGCAACCTCGGCGGTGGCATTCTTGTGGAGTTTGACCGGCAAAGTGTCAGTGTACGGTTTCATGCTGCCGCACGTTCGCTTCAGTTCATCGCGAAGTGCCAGTACGAGACTTTCTGTGCCGGACGTCCAGGAATCCATTGTCCCCGACGCTTCTTTCGATGGTCGAATCCTTGGCAATGCTTTCAGAATCACGAGCACCCCCGGATCATGCACATCGCTGAACAAACCTGAAGCATTGAGTCCATCCGATCCGGAAGGATGCAGACGCATAAAAGTCTCGTAGATCGCATTCCGCACGACGGCACCAGGAATTGTCGATGCAAGAAGAAGCACGTCGGACGCGGCTGTTAGATCTGTCGTTTTTCCCAATTGACTGATAATGGAGTCAATGGTCTTTGGGCTCCACAGAAAATTGGCACCTTTTGCCGCCACGTCCGGATCCAGCGTTACCTGCGGCAACGATGATTTAATGGTGACAGCTGCATTGGCATTCGGTCCGCTCATACCTGGATAGCCTTCGGCCCCGGCCATTCCGGGATATGCTGATCCAGCTCCCGCAAGGTCGCTTCCGTTGGTGGCCGCACCTGGGAATCCGCTGATTCCGCCGGGTGCTGCGGCAGGAGGTGTCTCCGTCATCGCAAACCCAGTGAGCTGATCTGTTTGAGTCGCTGAGATCGCTGCAAGCATTCGCATACATGCCGTTCGGCTTGCGGGGGGGATCTGTGTCGCATTGTCAAGGAACGCCAATAGAACCGGTTGAATCACGTCCGGATTGGAGTCCATGTTTTGTACAAGTCGTTCGACGACGATCTCACAACTGGCCACGGCTGGTAACGGCGTCTTCACCGTCCCGGCTACGATTCCGAACACGGATTGCCACGCTTCCTGTGAGTTATTTGCGATCAGGCCATCTACAACTTTTGAGACCAGCAGCCGGTCCTGCAACTGACCGGCACTCGAAGGTCCATTGACACCCAGCCCGTCGCCTGTCGCGTAGCCACTTCCCGGATATTCTCCACTCGGATTTCCGCCACCGGGATAACCAGGCGGCATTGCGCCTGCAGAATTTCCCCCCGGCGGTTGATAATTGCCCGGTGCCTGTCCTGCGAGGCCTTCCAGGCGGCCCGGAACAGCACCGGAAACTGCTCCGACTGCCGCTCCCTGCGGCATGTATGTCACAGCTGCTTCCAGGATCATCGCTGAAACACTGTCGATGGCGCCTCGTGGATCAGTCGCTGTGTCACAGACATCTTCATTCTTTGGTCGGCCAAGCGAACTCTGCGGAGCACTTGATGGCAGAGATCTCGGACTCGAAATCGGTGCAGATCCGGATGTACCTGGCACTGGCGTCGCATTTGCGCCAGGTGGCATTGTCGCCGATCCAGGCGGTGGACTTGAACCCGAACTTCCTGTTCCTGGATAAGACGAACCTGGATACGACGAACCCGGAATTGAACTTCCGGAGCCTGTCGCGCCATTCATTCCCGGATATCCTGACGCGGCCCCGATGGGACTTGTCTGTGTGGGCGATGGCGGCAGATCGAGCAGACTTGTCAGCAATACCGCGACACTGCCATCGCCCGGTGCCGACTTCACTTTAAAGTCAATTGCATCCAGAACCCTTGGATCATGTTCGCGAGCAGCCGACACGAAATCTGCATCAGTCCACGCATCAAAGGTGTCCGGTCGCGGAGTTTTCGCGGCAACCTGTCCGCCCGCGTAACCGTCTCCCGCGTTAACACCGCTTTGTGCACCGCCAACTGGTGAAACGCCGCCCGCGTAACCCGCCGGCATCCCAGCCATGCCTGGCGCCCCGGACATCGTCGGATTTGCCCCAGGTGCGCTGCTCATTCCTGACGGACCTGACATCATCATGCCTGCCCCTCCGGCACCATGCGCGGCGTCTCCACCAGGCATTGCTCCTCCACCTGGCATTGCTCCTCCACCAGGCATTGCTCCTCCACCAGGCATTGCTCCTCCACCTGGCATTGCCGGTGCAGCAGACGGCGACGAACCTCCTGTGGGAGCAGCAGACGTTTCTGCGCTGCTGGTGGCTGCCTCCTCACTGCCGCCACAACCAATCATGGTGGCGAAGCAGGACGCGGCAACTCCGGAAAACACAAACCGTCGCATTCGACGCAACTGATCTGGCAGATTCATCTGAACGACTCCGTTAACGACCTGATCGACGATCCCCGAAAATCTTTGTTTTTGCGGCTTCAGGAGACAATCTTAGCCCATCAGATTATCACGCGTCATCGCCCGCTTGCAAGCTGCTACTCACAATTCACACACGGCTGCAGTGAGATTTGGGTTCATTGTCCCTGCCGCAGCCCAATGCCGGGCACACCCGATCGCTCAAGTGATGTAAGACCACGGCGTCTTGACGATCAGCAAATTCCCGATGCGGAGCATCGGAGCATCATGGGTTGAATCAACATCACAAGCGTTTACGCTGTGCGTCTTTCTGACATCCGTTTTAATAATGACGGCCGCAATTGGCGGTGGAGTTTTACTGATGGACGCGACGATTGTCCTGCTTCCGGGTGACGGTATCGGGCCGGAGATTGTTTCCCAGGGTCGGCGAGTTCTGAACGTTGTTGCTCAACGTTTTGGGCATTCATTCGAAATGCCGGAACATGCGATTGGCGGGAATGCCATCGATACCTGTGGCGATCCGCTGCCCGAAGCAACTCTCACCGCGTGCCGAAATTCTCAGGCGGTGCTGCTGGGCGCTGTGGGTGGGCCAAAGTGGGATGACCCGAACGCGAAGACTCGTCCGGAAGCTGGCCTGCTGCGAATTCGTAAGGAGCTGGGACTTTTTGCCAATCTTCGTCCGACAAAGACATGGGACGAATTGCTGGATGCGTCTCCGCTGAAACGCGAGATCGTCGAAGGCACGGACATTTTGTTTGTACGAGAACTCACGGGTGGTATTTATTTCGGCGAATCCGGTCGTCGGCCTCATCCGTCCGGTGAAGAAGCCTGGAACACGATGATCTACTCCACGGGCGAGATTGAACGTGTGGTCCGCGTGGCGGCTGAAGCAGCTCGAAAGCGTCGCGGCAAGCTGACCATGGTTGACAAGGCGAATGTTCTCGAATCCTCTCGTCTGTGGCGTCAGGTTTCTGAGCGGCTGATCAGGACCGAATATCCGGATCTTGCCTACAACGTCGTGCTGGTGGATGCGATGGCGATGCACTTAATTTCGAAACCGCGCGAATTCGATGTCGTGGTGACGGAGAATCTGTTTGGCGATATTCTGACGGACGAAGCCTCGATGCTGCCCGGTTCACTGGGCTTGCTGCCGTCAGCGTCAATCGGGTCCAGCGGGCCGGGATTATTTGAGCCCATTCATGGTTCAGCTCCGGACATTGCCGGCAAAAACGTGGCGAATCCTTTGGCGACAATTCTGGCGGTCTCCATGCTGCTGCGATATTCGATGAGCATGAATGCCGAGGCCGATGCAATCGAAGACGCCGTCAGCCGCGTGCTCAAATCCGGCCTTAGAACAAAAGATATTGCGGGCAGCGGGTCGTCAGTGAGCACAACTGAGATGGGTGCTGCGGTTGTGAAGACTCTCATTGGATGACCGGCCGCATACTTGTTTTTCCACCCTTCCTGAAGAGGCCATCCTATGGCACAGGCGCCGATCATTGATGACACGTTTGCGGAAGCGTTTCCCATGTCGGCCACACGCATTATCATCACAGCGCTGGATGCGGAACTGGTATCGGCGGCGGCGCAGGAGTTCTGTGGCAATGCGTCGAGCGTGATCGGGTGCGATACGGAAGCAGGTGTTGAACGCACTCTGCCTGCAGAAGAAACACCCGATGGTCGTCCGGGAGTTTCCATTCTGGCTTTTGGATTCAGGTCGAAATCTTTGCAGACGGCCGTGGTCAGTCGGATCGGCCAGAATGTGCTCACCTGCCCCACGACATCGTGTTACTGCGGGTTGTTTTCGGCTTCAAAGGATCAACAAATTCGTGTGGGCGGTCAGTTGCGTTACTTTGGTGATGGATTTCAGATCAGCAAGAAGCTGGGCAGTCGGCGATTCTGGCGATTGCCGGTGATGGATGGTGAATTCCTGTGCGAAGATTTCTTCGGGACGGTCAAAGGAATCGGCGGCGGTAATCTGATTTTCTGCGGAGTTTCGCAACTGTCGGCACTTCAGGCCGCGCGTGCCGCTGCAAACGCCATTCGACAGGTTCCGGATGTGATCATGCCGTTTCCGACAGGAATTGTGAGAAGCGGTTCAAAGGTCGGATCGAAGTATCCGCAATTGAAGGCCAGTACAAACGACAAATTCTGCCCGACACTGGCTGGTCAGACAGAGACATCGCTGGCATCCTCTGAGAACGCAGTTTATGAAATCGTAATCGATGGTTTGTCAGCCACTGCGGTCGCAAAGGCCATGCAGGCAGGGCTCGCAGCTGCTGCGTCAAGTCCCGGGATGGTGCGAATCACAGCCGGGAACTACGGCGGAAAACTTGGACCACATCACTTTCATCTGCATCGATTGCAGGACATGATGATGTAGACCGTCCTAATCCAATTCCTTGATTTCAGATTTGAGATTTCAAATTTCAGATTTGGAACGGCAATTCAATCCGGAAATCAGTGCAATGCAAACCACACCCGTCCGCATGGAACAGTTTCGGTCTTCGGTCCTGGCCGTCCCGCCTCTTGCGCGCGATGACAGTGACCGTATTTGCGGGACGGAAAACGCTCGACTCATTCACCACATCGAAGGCGGTGGGGTTTCGATGCTGCTGTATGGCGGCAATGCGAATCTGTACCACATCCGGCCTTCTGAGTATGCATTGATGCTGGAGATGCTGGAAACTGCAGCCGCCAGCGACACACTTGTGATTCCATCGGTCGGGCCTTCGTTTGGCCTGATGATGGATCAGGCTGACATCCTGAAGAATACGCGATTTCCGACGGCGATGGTGTTACCAACCAAGGCCGTCATGACCGAAGTGGGACTGATGAACGGCTTCCGCAGATTTGTGGATGCCTTTGGCCGTCCGGCTGTGCTCTATATTAAGGAAGAAGGTTACATCAGCCCGGAAGGCGCAGCCGAGCTTGTGCGGGACGGACTCGTTTCATTCATCAAGTATGCGATCGTCCGCAAGGATCCGGCAGTCGATGATTTTCTTGACCGCCTGGTTTCGCTGGTCGATACGCCGTTGATCTGCAGCGGCATCGGAGAACAGCCGGCGCTGATTCACATGACAAAGTTTCGACTGAATGGGTACACGTCCGGCTGCGTCTGCGTCAATCCCGCGTTGTCGCAGCAGATGCTTCGGGCGATCACCTCCAAGGAGTATGATCTGGCGGAAAAAATTCGCAAAATCTTCCTGCCGCTGGAAGATCTGCGGAATGAGATGAACCCGATCCGAGTCCTGCACGAAGCCGTGGCACTCTGCGACATTGCAAAGACCGGTCGACATTTCCCGTTGCTTTCCGGCATCACAGAGTCTGCCGCAGACCGAGTTCGCCAGGCAGCCACGGAGTTGCTGGCCGCAGGATAAACTTCCAGCTTGTCAATCCCAGGATTAAAGCAACAGCCCGTTCGCTACCGGGCTGTTGAATCATTCCGCAGAGTCAGCAATTTCAATGGACCCCGAGCCACGGGTGATGCTATTCCGCCGTGGTGCTCACAAACTGATCCCAGGCCGCCGCGACATTGCCTTCTTTGGTGTCACCATCGTGGAAGTACATCCCGTAGCGCAATCGGAGCGATTCGTTTTTCTTCAGATGCACCGGCGCGACTTTTTCGACGCCGTTCGTATAGGCATGATTGCCGAACGGGCTGATGGAAAACAATCCGTAGTCACGCACGTGGTATCGAGACGGACGAAAGTTCGCCGGATGATCCATGATGGCCACGCCGACTGTTTCGCCATCAACCGTTCCGAAATAGTCGATCCACGGGAATGACTTGCCCCAGCAGTTCTGAGTCGTTTCAGACCCATCACTGGCCACGACATGACCGCCATTCTTTTCTTTCATGGACGGAGCAACTCGAATGCCAAACATGCCTTCCTTCGTGTCTTCGAAATCGGCGTCCACATGCGATGCGGTGAAGAGCATGTCGTACACCAGCAACCGATTGGCGTGAATTGTGATAACGGCCGTTTCCGTGAGCTGCGGTTCGCCGGTTTCCGGATGCTGCCACTGGTTGATCGCTTCGAAGATTCCCGTCAGTCCACCGGACTGAATCACGCGGACGGAGATGTTACGAATCGGTCCGTCTTCTTTCCAGAACTTGATCCCGTTAATCTCATCCACCGAATTCCACGCACCCTTGTGATGCGGATGATCGGCGTCTGATGCGTCGTCAAGGGCTCGATTCACCACGACTCCGGATTGTGTCCGCATCGGAAGCAGAAATGGTTTTGGCAGCTCGTGCGAAAAGTTGTAAGTCGCAAACGGCTGTCCATCAATGGTAATGTTCAGTGTCGAATCCGTTTTTGAAAACTCCACCTTGTCACCAGCGTTGGCAATCGGTTGCATCGCTGCAAGTGAGATGATGAATACGAATGGCATCAGACTCGAGGATGAACTGAGTTTCATAACGGGGCTTTCTTGTGAGGAAGGAAGAGGCGATGCAGGTGTCGGGTCGGTGAATGTTACACAGCACGCAGCCAGGAATAAAACGTGTTGCCATGATCAGCGCTCCATGCTGGCCATGAGACTGTCGTCATTAACTTCTTCAGGTTGCACGCGGTGCGGTCGGCGTGCGTCTTCGTGTTGGTCGTGAGTGACGTCGCGACCCTGCTTCGCATTCACTTTTTGCGACACCTAATCGACAAGCGGACAGCTTCTGCGTTGTATACAGATTTTGGCGACATGGGCTTGGAAAAGGGGTCAGGAACCAATAGTGCGGAGCACCCTCTGGGCCATTTGGCTATTGGTTCCTGACCCCTTTTCCAAGCCCAGTCCACGCGATCGCGGTGACTAAAAGCGGTGGCAAGCTTTGAGCGTGAACATATAGGCACTCCATATAGCTTGCGCGCGACGCTTGGTCTAAATGTTCAATTTTGCGGCCCCTGGGAAGTCGGCAGAGCAGAGCACTCCTGTCTCGTCTCGCAAAAAACAACCCGCGCGGCTTTTGAATCGGAGCCTGGACTGTACAATTTGCACGCCTCCTGACCGGACGTCGGTGTGTACCGATGTCCGGTTTCTTTTTGCAACAACTGCTGCTCGGTGTCTCCGAGAGCAGCAATCAGGAGTGACGTGTTCTTTTCTTCGCGAGTGATTCAGTGCCGGCAACATCAGTGATTGGATTGCAGTGGGGCGACGAAGCCAAGGCAAAGTTGTCGATCTGCTTACAGAGCAACATGACATCGTCGTTCGTTATCAGGGCGGCAACAACGCTGGTCACACAGTCAAGTTCGACGGCACGACGTATAAGCTCAGCCTGCTTCCAACCGGGATTCTGCAGAGTCACGTCAAGTCCGTCATCGCGCCTGGTGTCGTAGTCAATCCGCACGCGGTCCTCAAAGAACTGGACGGTCTGGCAGCGGGAGGTCACGACTGCAGCGGTAGGCTGATGATCAGTGATCGAGCTCATGTGATCTGTCCGTGGCATCTGCTGGAAGAAGCGGCGCTGGAGAAATCCCGCGGAGCTGCCGCGATCGGCACCACCATGCGCGGGATCGGCACATGCTACCGCGACAAGGTCGGTCGGTCTCATGCGATCCGCATTGGAGATCTGATAAATGGCGATACGTTCGCATCAAAGGTTCGCGAAATTGTGCCATTCAAACAACTCATTCTGAACGCCCTCAATCCGGACGGCGAACAGATGGATGCCGAGGCGATCATTGCGGACTACGCGGTGGCTGCCGACAGGATTCGGCCCATGGTCGCCGACTCGACGACCTATCTGCTGAACGCTCTTGAGAATGGCAAGTGGCTGCTGTTTGAAGGTGCTCAGGGAAGTCTGCTGGACGTCGATCACGGCACGTTCCCGTACGTCACGTCGTCCAATAGTTCCGGCTGTGGCATCCACAGCGGCAGCGGTGTGCCGGGACGAGAAATCAGAAAAATGATCGGCGTCGCCAAAGCCTATACGACGCGCGTCGGTGGCGGGCCATTTCCTTCGGAACTCGACAACGAAATTGGCCAGCGCATTCGCATTGCCGGCAACGAATTTGGCACAGTCACCGGACGGCCTCGTCGCTGTGGCTGGCTGGACGTCGTTGCCACGCGTTACAGCGCACGGATCAGCGGAGTTGATTCGATCGTGATTGCGTTGCTGGATGTGTTGAGCGGTTTCGAGGAACTGTTTATCTGCGAAGCGTACGACATCAACGGCCATGTGACGCGAGACTTTCCAAGCCGTTGCGAGGATCTTGCCGCCGCAAAACCTGTGCTGCGACGCGTTCCCGGCTGGCAGGAAGACATTACCGGAATCACAAAGTTTGCCGATCTGCCCGCGAGTGCTCAGCAATACGTCAACGATGTGAAAAAACTGGTAGGCAAACCAGTTGAAATGGTTTCGGTTGGCCCCGATCGGGCGCAAACGATCCGCATGTGATGCCACTCCCTGCGAAATGCAGAGGGCGGACCTCGATTACCTGAATCCCGGGCGGCTCCAGCCTTGGTAGCGCCGGGCTGCAAATCGAATTGGTTCTGTTGATGTGGCTGTTGTCGGGTTCGTTCCGGCAGGGAGAACCAATGCGGGCTCAGGGATATTTGACTTACTGTCGGTCTTGATGAGGCTCCATTTGGCGCTGACTCCGCCACCAGCGGACGTCACACCAATGATGATCGCCACAAGAATTATGGCCAGCAGCATTGCGTACTCGACAGCGGTCGTGCCATCCTCGGCACTTTGGAAACGATGAACTGATTTCAGTGTTTTCATACGAGGCCGCTGAATGTCTTGTCGGAGACTGATGGAAAACCCTACGTCGCCACCCGAATGCTGCACAAAAGCAACACGGCGAAACCTGTTGACTTCCGGAGAACTGGCTTTCCCCTCGTCATCATCGACAACACCGTTCAAATCATCACCAATGGTCCGTCCCCGCGTGTGGACTTCTCATGCAGCATCGTTCTTGAAGTCAACGGGGCTAACCACGTCCGACGTAAAGCTGTGCGTTCGGCAACACGATGGCCTCCAGAAAGTTGACGTTGTCGGGCATGGTGAGCATCGTCATTGCGGCGCGGACGATGGCATCGACTTCCATCATGGGTTCATCATCGGATTCCAGATCAGAATCGACGCGGCGTTCAACCAGCACGTTGCCCGGATGCAGGCAACTGACGGCAATCCCGTATCGTCGACCTTCTAACGCTGTGGCGTGCGTGAGTCCCTGCACGCCGAACTTGGCGGCCGTATAAGCCGCTGAGTTCTCGCGCGGTCGCTGCGCTGAGATCGATCCAATGTTCAGAATGCGCCCACGCCCGCGCGGCTTCATTGACGCAAATGCGGCCCGTGTACACAGAAATGTACCAGTCAGGCACGAACCGATCACATTATTCCATGCTTCGAGTGGCAGGGTTTCAACCGGGCCGCCATCAAATGCACCTGCGTTGTTCACCACGATGTCGGGTGGTCCGAATCGACGAGTGACTTCGTCGAACATTCGTTGCACGTCTGTCTCGTTACTGACGTCAACCGCGAACGAGAGCACTCGATCAGGCCCAGCTTTCAGTCGATCTGCCGCCGCTGTGATTCCGTTCACATCTCTTGAGCAGATACACACGCGACATCCGCCGAGCAGCAGAGCCTGGGCGAGTCCAAACCCGATTCCTCGGCTTGCACCGGTAATAATGGCAACTCTGCCAGTCAAATCTGTCATTTATTAGGTCTCCAGGAGTGGAAGGAGTGTGAATCAACATTGCCAGGTACGGAACCCGCAATGGTTGTTCAGTGAGGGTTGAACTACCAACTGTACAAACGCATTGTTTGCGAACGCAAACAACATTGGAACCTTGCAATGATTGCGGTGTCAGGTTCAGAAAGGTGATGAGGCCCTTACAAAACGGGGACAGGCACCCTACGCAGAATGGATCAATCGAAAGGCGGTGTTATCGTGAGTTCTGTAGAATCAAGAAATCCCCGCGGCGGATCAAATTCCAGCTCTGAGTGGAACGTCGAACACGGCAAAGAAACGGAGACCGCAGTGCGGAGTTACAATCGCGTGGCAATGCTCGAAGTCGTGCTGTCCATTCGAGACCGCCAGCAGCAGCTCATCCGATGGATCATAGTCGCCATGCTTTTCCTTGCGGGAGTTGTCGTCATCGGGGGCGGAATTCTCGGCTGGTTGCCTTAGTTCTGGCCGCCTTCCTTGGCGTCGCAGGCAAATTTCGATAGCCTTTCCTCCGGCGGTTTCCGGTTTGCACCTGAAGCTGCGAAATCATTGCCATCCGGGGAGGGACGATTGTGTCAGAAGTACTTGATAGTTTTCAGATCGAATGGCATGGCAACACAGTTGTCGTGACACCAGCCGCAAATGTCGATTCACTCAACTGGGATCTGGTCGAACAGGCCGCAGATCTGGTGATGGAGCCGCTTGCCGCACAGGAAGCTCCCATGGTCGTGGTGGACCTCAGTAAAGTTGGATACTTCGGTTCGGTGTTTCTCGCGCTCTTGCTGCGGTGCCACAAGTTCGTCAAGAAAAATGGCGGCGAGCTGGTGCTGTGCGGCGCAAATGAAACGGCGATGGAACTGCTGCGCATCACGGCCCTCGACACAATATGGGCGATCTACAAAACTCGCGAAGAAGCCATGCAGGCGCTGTTGAGCTAGCCACATGAATCCCCCCAAACGTACGCCGCTCAAGCATGTCAATGATTCCGAAATGGACGTCATCGAGCATGCTGTCGAGCTGAAGCAGCATTCGGAACTCATCGAGGAAATCAAGCAAACCGCCGACAAGCTGCAACGTGACGGTGCGACACGTGGCGATCTTAAGATCCTGAGCCGCGCGCTGAAAGAGTTGCGGTATGCCTTCAAAGTCTTTGCGCCTTATCGTCGCCATCGCAAAGTGACGGTTTTTGGCTCCGCGCGCACGCAGCCCGATCATCCGTGTTGGAAAGTGGCAGAATCATTCGGTCGTCGCATGGCTGAAGAAGACTGGATGGTCGTGACTGGTGCCGGTGGCGGCATTATGGAAGCCGCCCATCGCGGGTCCGGTCGTGAAATGGCCATGGGGCTGAATATTCTGCTTCCATTCGAACAGGAAGCAAACCCGGTGATTGCCGGTGACCCGAAGCTCGTCAACTTCAAGTACTTCTTCACACGCAAGTTGTTGTTCGTCAAAGAAGTCCATGCTCTTGTCACGTGTCCCGGTGGCTTTGGAACCATGGACGAAGCGTTCGAATCTCTGACCCTCGTGCAAACCGGCAAACGCGACCTGATGCCGATTGTGCTGCTGGACGAACCCGGTGGGACGTACTGGACCGCGCTCCTCAAATATGTCCGCGACGAACTACTCGATAACGGCCTGATCTCGCCTGGCGATCTCTCGCTCTTCAAAGTCACCGACAATGTGGAAGAGGCCGTCGAAGAAGTGCTGGGCTTTTACAGCGTTTACAACAGCATGAGATTCGTGCGGGAACTTCTGATTCTGCGTCTGCACATCGAGCCGTCTGATGAATTTGTGGCTCGGCTCAACAGCGAATTCCATGACATCTGCGCAAGCGGCAAAATTGAAAAGGCCCCGGTGCATCGTCTGGAAGTGGACGACGCACATCTGGCACATTTGCCGCGTCTGAATCTGGTGTTTAATCGCAAAGCCGTTGGTCGCCTGCGACAGATGGTCGATGTCATCAATTGCGAACTGGAACCCAGGCCTTCTGCGTCGTAGGATGGACATTCATGTCCGTCGCTTGGCCATGAAACGCTGTCAAATCAAATATTGTGTGCGTCAAGATTCGCCCGGCAGCGGGATACTTACAGGCAAGATTTCGGACATGAATGTCCAAGCTACTATTCGCCATGCATCCAACCCGCCTCATCGAATCCATCCAACAGCAGCTTCCGGCCGACCGAACCATCGGAATCGGCTGTGTCGGGCAGGCTTTATCATGGCGGACTGCCAATTAGTCGCCTATCGCCAGCATGGACTCAATCCCGTCGCCATCACATCGCGGACGAAGGCCACCGCCTCCGCCGTCGCAGCGCGACACGGCATTGCCAGTGTCGTTGATTCCGTTGAACAGGTTGTCGCGCATCCGGACGTTCAGATTCTGGACATTGCCGTGCCGCCGGACTGTCAGGCCGACATGATTCGCCGCGCCTTGCGTGCACCTCATCGGCTGCGGGCGATTCTGGCTCAGAAGCCGCTGGGCGTTGATTATGCGGAAGCACGGCAAATCGTGAGGCTGTGCGAAGACGCCGGAATCGTGCTGGCCGTCAATCAGAACATGCGGTTTGATCAGTCAGTCCATGCCTGTCGCGAGTTGATTGCGACGGGAACGCTGGGAACACCGGTGCTGGCGACAATCGATATGCGGGCGATTCCGCACTGGATGCCGTGGCAGGAACGTCAAGGCTGGGTCACGCTGCGTATCATGAGTATCCATCATCTGGATACGTTTCGTTACTGGCTGGGCGATCCTGAGCGAGTCTTTGCCAGTGTCGCGCCGGATCCACGAACGGCACAGAAGTTTGCGCATCGTGACGGGATCGCATTGTACATTCTGGAGTTCCCCGGAGGCGTCCGGGCCTCTTCATGGGATGACGTCTGGAGTGGTCCGGCCCGCGAAGGCAGTGCCGCCGACATCGGCATCCGCTGGCGTGTCGAGGGGACGGAAGGCCTCGCGCGCGGCACAATTGGCTGGCCCGGATATCCAGATCGAGTCCCCAGCACGATCGACTATTCGACCGTGCATGACCACGGCGAATGGCATTCGCCGCGCTGGGACAGTGTGTGGTTTCCGGATGCATTTATCGGACCAATGGCAGAGCTGTTGTGCGCGCTGGAACAGAAGCGCACGCCCACGATCAATTCCCGCGACAATCTGAATACGATGGCTCTGGTCGATGCGTGCTACCTGTCCGCTACCGAACACCGTGCCGTGAGTCCTCAGGAAATCACGGATTCGGTTGACTGATCCGAATTTGCAGATTTCCAATCTGTGGACCTGCCGCCGGGACTGTTTCACCGACTACCATTCTGGCTCAAAGGATTCAAGTAGCCGTTCTTTGAGCAACTGCGAATGATTGATTCGGGGGCAAATTAGCCTATGAGTGATACGATTACATCTCGATGCGAATCATGCTCGCGCCAGCTTCGAGTCAAGAGCGAACACGCCGGTAAGCGAATCCGTTGCCCTGGCTGTCAGGGGATTGTTCAGTTACCAAGCCTCCTGTCAGCACAGAACGATTCGTCGGTTCAGCGGCAAAGGCACACAGTTTCCGATTCGTCTAAAACCTCTCAGCCGCGACAATCAAACAGAAGAGGACACGGCGTTCCTGACAAAGTCGATGACGCCGACTGGGAGGAGCTTCCAGCACGGAATCCACGTCGTGTCCACGCAATCCTGCCGGACGACAGATTCTACGTTGATGCGATGTTCATAATATGCGGGAACCGCGCGGTATTACCGGAGATCTGCGTAACGACGGGAGCGACAGAGAATCTTGTCTGCATTCAAAAAACAGTTTCATGGGCACCATCGTGGTTCAGGTGGCTCTTTCTTGCATGTATCGTCATGCTTCCTGTCTTTGTCGGGGTAAGAGGATTGGCACTATTGCCTGTCTCAATCATTATCTGGATCATTGTCGGAGTCCTCGTCCGGAAAAGCACCAACGCCAAGTATTATCTTACCAAAAGATGTCGAAACCGAAGACTTCTGATCGCAGCGTACGGAGTCATCTGCTTTCTCATTTCGGTAATTGCGATGCTCGTTATTTCCATTAGTTATGGTCATCTTGGTTCGCCAGAAGTTGGATTGCCTTTAGGCTTCGCGGGCATAATCATTTCGATGGTACTCCTCAAGCTCGGGCAGATGCCGCTGTCCGTCCATGATCATGTGAATGGCATCCAATTCCGACTCAAAGGCTGTAAGGCTCCGTTCTTTGATCGCCTGAGGAAAACGTATCCAAAACAGATCGGAGAGCAGTATGGTTCGACTGGATCGTATCTACACGCGGGGCGGTGATGGCGGGATGACCAGCACGGGGGACGGGCAGCGAGTTTCCAAACTGCATGCTCGGATAGTGGCCGGGGGTTCGGTTGATGAAACCAATTGTGCGATCGGCGTGGCGATTTCCGCCGGGTCGACGGCAGAGGTCAGCGAAGTGCTGAGCGGACTGCAGCAGTTTCTGTTTGACCTGGGAGCGGATTTGTGTGTGCCGCTCCCCGCCGCCGGGCAACCCGATCTGCTGAAGACGCGACTGTCCAGCAGCGATGCGGAGCACCTGGAACGGCTCATTGATCGTTTTACCGAACGCCAGGCACCGCTCAACAGTTTCATTCTTCCGGGCGGTTCGCCAGCAGCTGCTCAACTGCATCTTGCGCGCAGCGTTTGTCGCCGTGCAGAACTGGATGTCCTGCGAATGCAGGAAACGGAGCCGTTGAATTCTGCAATCGCGATTTGTCTGAACCGGCTTTCGGACCTGCTGTTTGTACTTGCGCGAGCGGCCAATGACGATGGCAGGAACGACGTGTTGTGGAAACCGCGAAACGCCAACGTATAGAGCGTGCTTAACTGGCTCCGGCCCAGCAAAACAACTCTTCCTTCCCGTCGAACCTGTGGTATCATACAACCATGACAACAACCATCGACAGCACGGCCTTCAATCGCGGAACAGATCCGATTCTGCAGTTTATTACTGTGGATCAGGCACGGGCGATTGTGGAATTCCGTGGTGATGCCGATTTGCGGCAGAGGATCGACCAACTTGCTGAACGCGCGAATGAAGGCGAACTCACGGCAGAAGAACAGGCCGAGTATGAAGGTTACGTCCACGCGAACAAGTTTGTTGCAATCTTTCAGGCGAAAGCTCGCAAACTGTTGAGCAATTCCGTGTCATGATCGACGCTGCCACAAGACGGCTTGTGCGGGAACGAGCTGGAAATCGTTGCGAGTATTGTGGACTGCATCAGGATCACTCACCTCTCGCGACACTGCAAATCGAACACATCAATCCTCGAAAACATGGTGGGACCGACACTATCGAGAATCTTGCTCTGGCGTGCATTGACTGCAATCTTTCAAAGTCCAGTAACATCGCGGGGCGAGATCCGCAGTCGTCCGGCATAATCGCGCTCTTCGACCCGCGACGTGATGTCTGGGCAGATCACTTTCAGTTTGTTGGTGCATACATTGTCGGCACAACAGCCATTGGCCGCGCAACCATTGCAGTGCTGAACATGAATTCTGACTACCAGCTTGAACTGAGAGCTACGTTGCTCGAAGAGTGAGGAGTATGAGCGTGTGCTTACCTCGAGCCGGAAACGTGCACATAATGTTGCCTGGCATTTTCGATGACAATATCGCAACGGACGTTTTTGCCAAGGGTCATCAGGCATTTCTTTTAAATTGAGATCTCTCTGCTTCCAAATTTCATCAAATAGCCCAAATGGATCGAACTTCTGAATCAGCTGCAATCGAACATACAACTGCAGATTTAGGTCACCGACATACCCCAGCGGATCCCTGCGATTCCACGTCCCGATCATCGGCAGCAGGAATCGGTTCCTCACATAGTACATCTGCGGCGTCGCTCCGTCGAAGCGATATCCGGCATACAGCGTCTCGAATCCAACCGCTGAAGAACTTTGCACGACGCCAGCACCGGTCATGAAGACCGGAGTACCGTACGCAGAGTAAGCGTAGCGTTCTGTGACGGAGCCGGTGATGTCGCAGATGGCGACCGTATTCCAGTTGCCGTCCTGCGTGGCATAACGGCGTTCGTTGATCGTGCCGTTGTTGGCGGTCG